>JBOIEE010000104.1:0-9393 GCA_050740975.1 Gammaproteobacteria bacterium
CCAGAGACAATCGCTATGAGAAGAACGAGCTGGTGATCTTTCTGCGACCCGTGGTGGTGGAAGATCCGAGCCTGGATACCGATCTGGTAAATTACCGGCCGTATTTGGAGGACGAGTTCAGCAATAAGCCGCATTCGATCTACCACGACTATTGAGACGGCGGGACCATGAGCTTGCTGATGGATGCCCTAAGAAAGGCGGAAGAAGAAAAACGCAAAACTGCTGAGCGCCAGCAGCAAGAGGTGCTCGCCCCGGGCGCCGACAGCGCACCCAGGGCTTTACGAGAGGATTTGCCTGGTGAGAATCTGACCTTAGAACCGCTGGCAGAGCAAACAGCAGCCACACCCCAGAGCACGCACCCCCCCGCTGAACCGATTGATCTGGAGCTCGTCCCTGCCGAAATTGAGAGGGACGACGCTACCGATGTAACAGATATCTGGGCCCCCCAGCACGAGACCTCCGTAGAGGACTATTCCGAGGCGTTGCCGTCGGCCTCTTTAGAACAAGAAAACCTGCAACTAACGGAAGCCGAATCCAAGCTCGAACAGATCTTAGGTCCTATGGATCTGGAGAGCACGCTACCATCGAAGCGGGAGCTTGAATCAGCGCTGAAGGATTATTTCGAGATCTCGCGGCATGGGGCCAAAGAGCCGCTCCCAGCCGAACTCGCGGCCTCGACCGAGTTGCCCGTGCAGGTCCAGGACGAAGGCGCTACGGAAGCTACTGCGCAGGCGTGGTATGGAGACGGCACCGCACCCACGCATGAGCAAATAAAATCCATCACCCCGCCACCGTTGCGCGTAAGCGCTGATCCTGCAGCCACGCACGTTACGGCGCACACGATCTTTTCGTCGACGCAAGCGACTTACGCCTCGCGCATCAAACGTTATTCGCTGTTCTCAAGTCTGGTGATCCTCGCCCTTGTCGGCACGGCGGTGCTTTACTACGTCTTGCTGCCGCCAATTCAGGTCACGCCGGCACCCAGCGTGGCGATAGAGACACCGCCGGCTGTTCCCGGCCCAGTAAGAGAAACTCAGCCACTCGTTCCGCCGCTGCAAGCGGCCGCGCCGGTATCGACCCAGCCCTCGGAAGCGGCACTTGCTCAGAGCGAAGCGGTGTCGTCCACCGTAGAAGGGAGTATAGCCCCGCCACAAAGCGTAACGGTTTCGCCTGGCACTGACGATCAACCGTTCCCGGAGACTACCCGCGTAGCAGGGACTGAAACGCTGACCGAGACCACGGCGAGGCCCGAACCCACCTTGGAGGATGCCGCACCTGTTGCTCCGTATAGCCAGCCGATCGCCGTGCCTACGAGTGCGATTAAAATCACTCGCGGCAGGGCAACCCGCAGTTGGAACGTGGATCTCACCCAAGCCTACCGGGCCTATCGAATCGGAGACTACGCCGCGGCGAGAAGAGGCTATGAAGCAGCACTCCGAGTCCAGCCCGATCAACGGGACGCGTTGTTAGGTCTCGCGGCTATCGAGTCCCGGTATGGACGCATCGAACGCGCGCATAGGATTTACGCGCAGGTGCTGAAGCGAAATCCTCGCGATCCGATAGCCAGCGCCGCGCTGTTTAATCTGCGTAATTTAGACGGCCGCGATGCAGCCGAAAGCCAGATCAAACTGTTGCTCGATCAGTACCCAAACTCACCCGGATTGCATTTCAGCTTAGGCAATTTTTACGCGCGCGGTTCACGCTGGCCGGAAGCACAGCAGGCCTACTTTAGCGCCTTTAGCGCCGACAAAGATAATCCGGAGTACGCCTACAATCTCGCTGTGAGCCTGGATCAACTGGGAAAAGCAAACGTCGCCTCGCAGTACTACCAAAAGGCCCTGATCCTGAGTGACGAGCGGGCCCCTAGCTTTAACCTAGGGGAAGTGCGCGCGCGCATTCGCGCTTTGTCGGGCCACGATCGCTCCCCTTGACCGTGAATGCCCCGAAGCCCTCAACCCTTCGTATCGGAGATTTGCTGGTCCAGACGGGTGTCATTAGTTCCGACCAGTTGCGGATCGCAGTCACCGAGCAGAAAAAAAGCCAACAACCCGAGCAACTGGGCCGGATCCTGGTGCGGCTGGGTTTCGCCACCGAGGGCATAATCCGCGATGTCTTAGGTGGCGCGCTCGGCCAGCAAAGCGTGGATCTGTCGAACATCGTGGTCGACGGTGAGGCCATTAAGCTGATCCCCAAACACATCGCGCGGCGCTACTATGTGTTGCCGCTGACCTACGACAAAGCGCTGAGGCAGCTCACGGTAGCCATCGGCGATGCGTTCAATGTGGTCGCCTTGGACCAAGTGAACGCCCTGCTGGGCGGCGACGTGGAGCTGGTCACCTTGCTCGGCAGCGAGGCCGAGATCGAAAAGGCCATTGATCAATTCTATGGCTTCGAGCTCTCGGTAGACGGCATCCTGCAGGAGATCGAGACCGGGGAAGTCGACTATGCCAGCCTGGATGTGGACAATGAAGAGTACAGTCAGCCGGTGGTCAGGCTGGTCAACGCCTTGCTGTCCGATGCGGTCAAACGCGAGGCGTCGGATATTCATTTTGAGCCGGAACAAGGATTTTTGCGCTTCCGCTACCGCATCGACGGGGTGCTGCGTCAAGTGCGCAGCTTGCACAAGAATTATTGGTCGGCCATCGCCGTACGCTTGAAGGTGATGGCGGGCATGGACATTGCCGAAACGCGTGCGCCCCAGGACGGGCGGATCACGCTCGTGCTTTCCGGGCGGCCCATAGACTTCCGCGTTTCCGCCATGCCGACCGTGCACGGCGAGAACATCGTGCTCCGCATCCTGGATCGGCAGAAAGGGATCGTGCCCTTAGAGCAGCTTGGCTTTAACGACAGCACGATGAATTTGCTGAAAGTGATGGTGGCCCGCCCCGAGGGGATCCTGTTAATGACGGGACCCACCGGGAGCGGAAAGACCACCACACTCTATTCCTTACTCAATTACCTCAACCGCGAATCGGTCAACGTGATGACCCTGGAAGACCCGGTGGAATACCCCATGGGGATGGTGCGCCAGACCTCGGTCAACGATACCGTGCGCCTGGACTTCGGCAGCGGCATTCGTTCCATTCTGCGCCAAGACCCGGATATCATCCTGGTGGGCGAGATCAGGGACGAGGACACCGCCACCATGGCCTTCCGCGCCGCGATGACCGGCCACCAGGTATTTTCAACCCTGCACACCAACTCCTCATTAGGTGCCATCCCCAGGCTGCTCGACATCGGCATCCGGCCCGACATCATGGCTGGCAACATCATCGGTATCGTGGCCCAGCGCTTAGTGCGCAAGCTCTGCGCCCATTGCAAGGAAGCCTATGAACCCTCCGAACTCGAGCGCCGATTGGTAGGCATGAAACCGTCTGCTGCGCCACTCAAGATCCACCGTATGCGAGGCTGTCCGAGGTGTGACCACCAGGGTTATCGGGGACGCACAGCGGTTGTGGAGGTGCTCAGGATAAACCGTGAGATGGATGAGCTGATCGCACGCGGCGCGACCTTGCGGGAGTTAACGCGCGCGGCGGTGGAGCAGGGGTTCACCCCGCTTTCCGAAGCCGGGATCCGTCTGGTGCAGGCGGGAGTTACGAGCCTGGACGAGGTGTCGCGCGTGGTTGACTTGACAGACCGGATCGCATAGCGATTTTCTGGCATGGAAGTCTATAAATACAAAGCCTTAGACGCGCGCGGCAAAATGGCGCGAGGCCGGTTTGATGCAGTCAATGCGGATGATCTGGAGGCAAGACTGCGGCGGCTGGGTTTGGACCTGGTCTCGTACCAGCTTGTTCACAAGGCAAAACGCTCGGCGATCCGGCATCGGATCAAACGCCGCGACTTGATCACCTTTTGTTTTCACCTCGAACACTTGATCCATGCCGGCGTTCCGATCCTGGAAGGGCTTACCGATCTGCGGGACAGTGTGGAGAATGCTCGCCTCAAAGAAATCACCGGCGCCATGATCGAATCCATAGGCGGCGGCAAGAGCCTTTCGGAGGCGATGGCGGATTTCCCCTATGTTTTCGGTGCCGTGTTCGTGGCCTTGGTCCGGGCGGGAGAGCAAAGCGGCCGCATGACGGAGGTGCTTCGGCATATCACCGAGGATCTGAAATGGCAGGATGAGCAAGCCGCCCACACCAAAAAGCTGCTTACCTACCCGGCATTTGTCGCGGTCGTCGTCACCGGCGTATTGTTTTTCTTGATGACCTACCTGGTCCCGCAGCTCATGCAATTTATTCAAACCATGCAGGCGGAGTTGCCGCTGCACACGCGCCTCTTGATCGCCATCTCGGATGTCTTTGTTCATTACTGGTATCTCATCCTAACGCTCCCACTCGCCCTCATCGCTGGGGCCTATTTCCTGGCGCGGCGCAATCCTGACTTTGAGCTCAAGATGGACAAGGCCAAATTGCGCATTCCTACGGCCGGTTTAATCTACAGGAAACTGATCCTGACCCGTTTTTCCAATGCCTTCGCGATGCTTTATTCCTCGGGGATCCCCATTCTGGAATCCCTACGCTTGTGTGAGTCTGTGGTCGGCAACAAGGTGGTTGAAGAAGCGGTGCGCAACGCGGGACGTCAAATCGGGGAAGGGTCGGCGATCACCAGGGCTTTCGCAGCCACCGAATTGTTCCCTCCTTTAGTGGTGCGCATGCTGCGCATTGGCGAGAGTACCGGCGCCTTGGAAGAAAGCCTGCTTAACGTGAGCTATTTTTATAACCGCGAGGTACGTGAGTCCGTGGAACGGTTGCAAACGGTGATCGAACCCGCGCTGACAGTGACCTTGGGCTTGTTGATGGCCTGGGTGCTTTTCTCTGTGCTAGGACCGATCTATGACCTCATCGCTCAGATCAAGGTTTAATTTTTCTCCGCGGCGTGCCCTGTTGTTGGCCTCTGAAGCCGTCACGGTCTATCACTGGGAACAGGGGGGGATCACCAACTCGCTGGTGTTTGACAATGACGACAGCGGACTGGCGTTTTTTACCCGTTACCTTGCGGAGACCCTCAACGCGCCGCTGTACGTGCTGGTGGATATGGTGGAGGAAGAGTTTAGGCAAGACACCATCCCTCATGTGGCCGGGGCCGACAGGCGCGCCGTGCTGCAACGGAAGCAGCGGCGGGTGTTTCGAGGCACCGATTACTTCTACAGCGAGGCGCAAGGGCGTGAAGCCGAAGGTCGAAAAGATGCTCAGGTGTTGCTGGCCGCCTTGCTGAATCCAGATGCCCTGGCGCCTTGGCTGAAGGTTCTCGAAGAACACAAGACACCTATTGCGGGGATATATTCGCTAGCCGTATTGAGCGAGCTTTTGCTGGGCGAGCTGGCTCCGCCCGCAGAGCACACGCTGCTGGTGAGCCTGCAAAGCGCGAGCGGCCTGCGACAAAGCTACTTTCAGAAAAAATTCCTCAAAATGAGCCGGCTGGCCAAGATGCCCCGCTTCGGGACCACGCCATACGCGCCCATCGTTATGCTGGAGCTGGAAAAATTCTGCCGCTACCTGATCAGTCTTAGGCTGTTCACGCGGGAGGACCGGCTTAAGGTCTCTATCTTGGCGCATGGCGAGTTGCTCACGGAGTTACGGCGTAGCTGTATCGATTCCCCGCACGTGCACTACCAACTGTTGGACGTCACCGATCTGGGCCAGCGTCTCGGGATCGAAGGTGTGTTAACCACTACCTTCAGCGACATGCTATACGCGCACACGTTGCTGTCTCAGGTGCCGAAGAACCATTACGCGTCCCCCGCCCAAGTGCGTTATTTCACCATGCATCGGTTGAGAACGGCGCTGATGAGTGCGAGCCTATTAGCTCTGGTCGGCAGCGCCGTCTGGGGTGGTTTAAACCTCGTCGATGGGCTTTCCTTGCGCTATCGAGCGGTAGACGCCAGGCAGAAAGCCCTTTTCTATCAAGCGCGCTTCGAGGAAGCCCGCAAGCGATTACCGCCTACGGCGGTGGCGCCGAGCGAAATCAAAGCCGCCATAGAAATGGTGGACACCCTCGATAAACGCAAAGCCACGCCGTTTGCTCTAATGGGCGCGATTAGTGCGGCCCTAGCTTCTTTTCCCGAGGTGTCGATTGAAACCCTGACCTGGGAGGCCAGTTCAAGCCCCAATAAGCCCACCGGCTCTGCCGCGGGCGTGACGCCGGCTGCGGCGGCGCCCAGTCCGGCGGGCAATTATCTCTACTACCAGATAGCGACCATCGAAGGAGAAATCCTCCCGTTCGACGGCGATTATCGCGCCGCCTTGAGCCTGGTAGACGATTTCAGCGCAGCGCTGCGTTCTTCCGGCCAGGTTGTCGAAGTCCAAATTGAACAACGCCCTTTGGACGTAAGCTCAGAGGCAATGCTGAGCGGTGACGTGGGTAGCGAAGGGCGAGAGAAGAAAGCGCGTTTCGCGCTGCGAATCATCATGGGGATCTTAGGTGAACAAGCTTAACATCGAGTGGCCCATCATTGGCGGAGCGCTGGGCGTGTTCAGTCTTTGTTTACTGTTGAGCGCGTTGCTTCTGGTGGGCACGTTTTATTTCCGCAACGCCATGAAACGAGATTATGAAACCCATGACAATCAGTTTAAGGCGGTAAGCCGGGACTACTTAAACGTGGACGCTGACGAGCGGATCATCAACGATCAGTATCCAAAGTTTGTCGACCTCTATAATAAAGGGGTCATCGGAGAGGAAAAAAGGCTCAACTGGGTGGAAACCCTGGAGAACGCGAAGACGACGCTCAAGGTCCCGGAACTGCGCTACCAGATCGATACGCGCAAGCGCTATCAGCCGGATTTTCCGCTCGCCACCGGTGCCTACGAACTGTACACCAGCGGCATGAAGTTAGATTTGGGCGTACTGCACGAGAACGACCTAAAGCGCCTGCTCGATACGCTAGACCGCGAGGCTTCGGGGCTGTACAGCGTGGCGAAGTGCGAGCTGAGCAGAAAAGAAAAAACGATCGCGCTGGACCCGGAAAAGGCAAACCTGCACGCAGGCTGTAGCCTTTTGTGGTACAGCATCAAACTGAGCGGAAACCGGGAGATCACGCTATGAAGATCGAATATGCCAGTCGGCGCTGTTGTGGTGCTGCTATCGGCCTGTGGACTGTTATCGTGATCTGTGCCGCGCCGGTGGCGGCCAAGGGGGCCGAGTTAGGCCGCCTGTTCACCACGCTGCAAGAACGCGCGGCGCTCGATAAGTTGCGCCGAGAGGGCCCGAAGCCAGTAGCAGCCCCAGAAGAGATCAAGCCATCTGTGACGCCCGAGCCAATCTCAGACCAACCACCCCAGCCGATCACCGTGAATGGCTTTGTTAAGCGTTCTGACGGAGCGAACACGGTGTGGATAAACGGAGTGAATTCCTTAGAGGGCGAGTTTGACTCGCAAGGTATTCAAGTTGACACGCGCCACATCCGCAGCGACCGGGTGACCGTGACCGTCTCCGGCCGGCCGGTGCGTTCCATCGAGATGAGACCGGGGCAAACCTTCGATCCGGCGATGGGGAGGATGGTGGATGTATATCAGGTCCCTCAAGAAACAAGCCGCATAAAGTGAACGCACTGGCTGTTGCTTTCGTCCCTCTAATTTTTTGATGGGCGATGTACGGAACCAGTGAGCTGCGCTTAGGCGCGATTTCAAGCCGCGAAAAGCAAGCTGGCGCGGCGTTGCTTGTCATTTTGCTGTTGTTGATTAGTGCATCGTCATTTCTTTTTGTTAAGAACCTGAACCGGGGAATTGGTTTTCGTGGCGAAGATGCGATGGCAACGGCCAGTGCGTTGGCGGAAGCGAAAGCGGCGTTGATCGGACGCGCATTGACCGATAACAACCGTCCAGGGAGTCTCCCCTGTCCAGATACTAACAATGATGGAGTTCCAGAGATTTTTGTTGGTTCTAACTGTCCTAGCTATGCGGGTAGATTCCCGTGGCGCACCCTGCAACCGGGTGACCTTCGAGATGCTGACGGTGAGCGACTGTGGTATGGATTGACATCAACTTTACGGGATAACACATCCGCCCAGCCCATAAACTCTGCAACTCCAGGCCAGCTACTTGTAGATGGGGCTATTGGAGATGTTGTTGCAGTCTTAATCGCCCCGGGCACTCCATTCGCTGGTCAGAATAGAAATGCCGGGCCTAATAGCGCCATCAATTACTTAGAAGACGATAACAACAATGGCGATAACAAGTTCGTGACTACTGCGGCAGGAAATTTCAATGACAGATTAATTTTTATTACGCGCCAGGAATTGATGGCGGCTGTGGAAAAGCGCGTGCTTGGTGAGATTCGGCAAATCTTGCGCGCCTACTACCAGAACAGTGATCCAACGCCAGCAAACCGCTTTTATCCTTACGCGGCCGCTTTGGGCACGCGAGTAGGGGTCGAAGGATTGCGCCAAGGGTTTTTGCCGTTGGATACCCTACCGGTGCCGCCCCCGCCTGGACCTTCTGCGCATCCCAACCCGACTATCTCAGTTCCGTCGTGGTTCACTAATCCTCCGGGCATCCCCACTCCCACTAACGATTGGGAGCAGTTCGTTTTCTACGCCATTGGGACTGATTGTATTTTCGCTAATAAGGGTTGCAATTCGACGAACCCAAGCGATTTTCTGACCGTTGGGACCACGCAAAACATAAATGCTTTGGTAATTTCTGCTGGTCGGGCGATAACCGCAGCGCCCTATGCGGTCTCTAAAGGCAGTGCCCAAGATAGAACGTCTCTGCCCCCGCAACCGGCGAACGAATATCTGGATAGTGTCGAAAACACCAACTCCGATGATACGTACGATGCTGTAGGAACTCAGGTCACTTCGGGCTATAACGATCAGATGAAGATCATTGCGCCGTAGCGATTAACGCAATAAATGCGGCCTCAGTCCGGGTTTTCCTTATTAGAACTCGCCATTGCGATAGTGATCCTGGCCGCCATATTAGGAAGCGTGGTGGTGCCAGTCGCGACGCAGGTGCAAGCAAAAAAAATCAAAGAGACAGAACAACTGCTCGACGATGCAAAAGAAGCATTGCTGGGCTTCGCTCTTTCGAACAGCCGCTTGCCTTGTCCAAATTCGGTCGCGCCTTTTGATGGCTTGGAAGATGCTCCTTGTCCCGTAACCGAAGGATTTTTGCCATGGGCCACCTTGGGCCTTCCGCCAACAGACGCATGGGGCCGTCTACTTTACTACGGTGTGACTGTTGAATTTACGGTTACACCTATCCCCGCAACGGCATGTGCTTCTGGCGGGGATCTCGATCTCTGCGATACCGGAAATATTAACGTGCGTGATACTTTGGCCGGAATAGATCTTGTAGGCAATGCCGGTGGTGGCCCCGGAGCACCCGCAGTTATCGTGTCAACCGGCCCAAATGGGTTGGGAGGAAGAGACTTTGTTTCGGGCGTCACGTT
>JBOIEE010000105.1:0-10433 GCA_050740975.1 Gammaproteobacteria bacterium
CGGCTACGACCAGTTCGGCGTCCCCGCACTTTATCGCCTGGGCGGCGAGGTGCACGGCTTTAAGGCCACTGCCACAGACCTTGTTGATGGTCATGGCAGGCACGGTATGCGGGATCCCGGCTTCGATCGCCGCTTGTCGGGCCGGATTCTGCCCACACCCCGCGGTCAACACCTGCCCTAGGATCACCTCGTCCACTTGCTCGGGTGTGATGCCGGTTTTCTTTAAAAGCGCGGCGATGACTTTGGCGCCCAGGCTATGCGCCGGAATGCTGGACAAGGTCCCGCCAAAGCTGCCGACTGCGGTGCGACCGGCGGCGACGATTACTACCTTCTCGGACATTTTTCTCCTCCTCTAGAGCTATTACAGTCTGTGCAACGCAGGGATTTGGCTGGGTTCACTGACGAAGGTTGAAACACTCCTCACCCTCTTCAACAAAAGACCATTTTCGCGCGTTCCCCTGGGCAGATCCGCCGGTTTTCTACCGAGGGTCTCGCTTTCTCCTTTTACTCCCGACGAACCTGCTTGGCAACACTATACCAGCAGCTAATATTGCGATGCAACATTAGGGCTGCTTCGAGCAGTTCGACGACGAATTTGGGACCTGGGTCGATGAATGGCCTGAAAAGTCGCCGACTCGGGATCCGGCACCCACGTGTTTGGCAACCCGCTGGTCCATCTGTACCTCACATCACATGCGGGCGCGATCAATAAAGTAATAGCGAATTGTGTTCGACCGTAACACGTTATAACATTTCGGTATGCCAAATCACCGAGTATTGCGTCGGTTCGAAAGTCCGGTGCATGAACATGGGCGTTGCATTCAGCAGGCCTTAGCGGCTGCCGAAGCCAAATGCCTGGCCGAGGGTATGCGCCTCACGGCAATACGGCGGCGGGTGCTGGAGTTGATCTGGGGCAGCCACGAACCGGTGAAAGCGTACGACTTGCTGGATCAGCTACGCGGCGAAAATCGGCGCGCGGCGCCGCCCACGGTGTATCGGGCCTTGCATTTTTTGTTGGAAATCGGGCTAGTGCACAAGATAGAATCCCAGAACGCCTATGTCGGATGCGGCCAACCCAAGGAAGGGCACTCCAGCCAGTTTTTAATCTGCAAGGACTGCGGTAGCGTAGCAGAGCTCAATGATCCAGAAGTCTCCGAGTTGCTTGCCGCGAAAGCGCGTCAACTCGGGTTTAAGGTCGATCGCGAATGCATAGAGATCGGCGGGCTATGCTCCGGGTGCAGCGGTCGCGAGTCCTATGGTGCCGGAACGAGATCTAGGGCGCATCCAGACTGATCTTCCCTGCTACCATGCGGTTTACCTCTATTCTCGCACTTGCCTGCCTAGTCTTCGCTGGGGGCGCGCACGCCGAGCTCTTATCGGTTACTGTGACCATCCCGCCGCAGAAATACTTTGTCGAGCAGGTGGGAGGCGAACACGTGCAGGTGCAGGCGATGGTGGCTCAGGGACAGAGTGAGGAGGTTTACGAGCCGACACCCCGGCAGTTGGCGAGTCTCGCCCAAGCGCGGGTGTATTTCCAGATCGGTGTTGCGTTTGAAGACGTGTGGCTGGATCGCTTTACCGCGCTGAACCCAAAGATACGGATCGTTGACTTAAGGCGGGGGATCATGCCGCTTTACTTTGCAGGGGGCGCAGTCGATCCCCATGTATGGACCGATCCGAGCCGGGTGAAGACCATCGCCCGGGTAATTCGCGATGCCTTGGCCGCATTGGATCCCGGGCACACGGCTGATTATGCCGATAACCTTAGGCGTTTCGAGACCGAGCTCGATCACCTCGATCGCGAGGTCCGCGGGATCTTAAAGAACGTAGCGGTCAGGAAATTCCTCGTGTTTCACCCTTCGTGGGGCTACTTCGCTTCGGCGTACGGGCTGGAACAGATCCCTATAGAACGTGACGGCAAAGAGCCGGGAGCCAAGGCGGTCGCGGCGCTTGCGGTTCGTGCCCGTGCGGAGGGCGTGCGCATCGTGTTCGTGCAAAGGTGGGGTAGCGCACGTCCTGCCGAAACCATTGCGCGCGAGATCGGGGCTGAGGTTCGGGAAATCGATCACTTGGCCGAAGACTATATCCAAAACATTCGGCGCGTGGCGCAGCAGTTTGCGGACACTGCGGGGTAGTCCTCCTTGAACGAGGTGCAGGTCACATTCGACGAGGTGAGCTTTTCTTATGACGGATCGCCGGTGCTGGAAGGAGTCAATTTGGAGATCCGCGCCGGAGAGTTTCTCGGCGTAGTCGGGCCGAACGCAGGAGGCAAGACCACCTTGTTGAAACTGATGCTGGGCTTGCTTAAGCCGAGCAGCGGGAAGATCACAGTTCTGGGCAATACGGCGGCTAAGGGTCGCCAACTTATCGGCTACTGCCCCCAGCATGTGACCTTTGCACGAGACTTTCCTCTTTGCGTGGAGGAAGCGGTGATGCTAGGCCGGCTAGGCAGGACACAGCCCCTGGGGGGATATCGCAAACAAGACCGGGGGATCGTAGAGCAGGCTCTGGCGGCAACAGAATTGCTGCCCATCCGAAAGCAGCGCCTCGGAACGCTTTCCGGCGGGCAGCTTCAACGTGTGCTGGTCGGGCGCGCGCTCGCCAGTCAGCCCGAGATCCTGGTTTTGGACGAACCCACAGCCAACATCGACTTGCGCATGGAGGAGGATATCTTTGATCTGCTGAAAAGGCTGAACCGCCGGCTTACCATCGTCGTTGTCTCACACGATATCGGGTTTATCTCGGGCTATGTGACCCGTGTTGCTTGCCTGAACCGAACGCTCTTTTGCCATTACACCTCGGAGCTGACGGGCGATGCCATCGAGCGCTTGTACCGTGGCCACGTTAGCCTCATTGAACATCTGCACTGATGCTCGATTTTATCGACGCTTTGACCACCCATCGGTTCTTGCAGTACGCCTTAGTTGCAGGGTTGCTCGCGAGCGTAGGCTGCGGCGTGATCGGCACCTATGTGGTGGTGAAACGCCTGGGATATCTCGCTGGGGGCATTGCCCACGCCGTGCTGGCCGGTATGGGCGTCGCTCGTTTTTACGATAAACCACCCATACTTGGGGCGGTGATGGCGGCCATGATCGCAGCCTTGTTGATCGGTTGGATCAGCCTGCGGGCGAAACAGCACGAGGACACGCTGATCAGCTCCGTTTGGGCGGTCGGCATGGCCATAGGCGTCCTGTTCATCGCACGCACGCCCGGCTATAACGTGGATCTGATGGCTTATTTGTTTGGCAACATCTTGTTCGTCTCGGGGGAGCAATTGCTCGTGATGGTTTTTCTAGATCTGTTGATTCTTGCGGCGGTTGCGTTGTTTTATAAGCAGTTTCTGGCGGTGGCTTTCGACGAGGAGTTCGCCCGCGCACGGGGTATTCGCACCGAGTTTTTCTATATGCTGCTGCTGTGCCTGGTCGCGCTCACAGTGGTGCTGTTAATTCAGGTGGTCGGATTGATCTTGGTGATCGCGCTGCTGTCATTGCCCCCGACCATCGCAGCAGCTTATGCGCGTTCCTTAACCGGGATCATGTTCGTGGCCTCGCTACTGAGCGCGTTCTTTACCACCGGAGGCATCATGCTTTCTTACCAGCCGGATCTGCCCGCAGGCGCTACAATTGTCGTGCTTGCCGGAGGCTGTTTCCTTGTGTCCACCGCACTATCGCGCCTGCGGATCCGTCGAGGTGGCTATCGCGGGGCGGCGTGAGCGCTCAGAAGATAAAAGGACATTGGCGCGAGCGTCCCCGAAGGATTATGGGCCTGCTGATCCGGGGATACCAGTACTGGATAAGCCCGCTTCTGGGCAGACACTGCCGTTTCTGGCCGAGTTGCTCAGAATATGCCCGCCAGGCTATCGAGCGTTATGGCCTGTGGCGTGGTGGCTGGCTGGGCGTTAAACGGGTATGCCGCTGTCATCCTTGGCATCCCGGCGGTTATGATCCGGTGCCGTGAAGTGCGCGAAAGGCCTTCTGGCGTTGCTCAACAAGGGCGAGTTTTTGCCCGCGTTTGTCGGAATAGATCGCAGTAAACGGAAAAATGCTCGGTCGGCAGGACGGAGCTTGCGCTCTATTAAGGCGTTCGTTGTAAGGTCGAGACGCAAAATGGTCTCAAACAGTCCTCCTGCACAGTTTCTCGGAGGAGTGTGAGCGTAGCGTGTTGCACGAAGTGCGCATGCAGCGCTTCAGCGTCCGGCCAAGGGTCTACCAGAACCAGGATCCCTTTCGGATAGAGCAAGCAGGCGACGGTTTCGGCCAGGAAGGAAACGGTATTGCCTAGATAATACAGCGTTTCCGCGATGACGATGAGGTCGAATGGCCCGCGAGGTTTGGCCTTTAGGATATTCTGTACGCAGAAGCGTGCTTGCCGAAAGGAGGTGCAGCGGGCGGTGGCTCTCTGTATGGCGTGAGGGGATATGTCCAGCCCGATAAATTCCAAGATCTCGCGCTCTTGCAATAGGCGTAGGGAGAATGTGCCTTCGCCACAGCCGATCTCCAGTGCCCGTCGGTATGAGCGCTTGGGTATAAGCGCGAGTGTATTGGCAAAATGCTCGGCTTGGTAGGGCGTTGCGTCAAACGACCAAGGATCGGCGTATTTGTACTTCAGGGCGAAAAACGAGCGCAAGAAAGCGTGTTGAAAACGCTGGCCTAAGGCGCCGGCAAGGTAAAACACGAGGCGGTGTAAGCCGTCTCGGATCTGCTGCGGCGGGTAGCGAACACCATTACCCATAGTGCCAGTATAACACTCCAGGGTGGAACGGGGAGTTCTCGATGGAGGGCTGCACGCCTTGGCGTAAGATGACCGTTCCTTTATCATGCGGAAGCACGTCAAAGATTGCTAAGAATGTCACGCGCATGCAAACTCTTTCTGAACTATAATTTTCGCGCGTGCCCGGAGAGTGCTGAATTTATTGCAGTGCAGCGCTGGATGAATGATAGACAGTGTTGATGTCAGCAGTTTTGCTTATGGGAGGCAGGATGCTTGTCGAGGCTTGCTTTAGCCTCAATCCTGTATATAATGCCAGAAATCTTCAGAAAGAGGAACGTAAGCCGTGGAAAAACTTACCAAGCGGCAGGCGCAGATCCTGCGGATGATCCGCAAATTCATAGAAACCGAGGGTTTTCCACCCACACGGGCGGAAATCGCCGACAAACTGGGTTTCCGCTCACCCAATGCAGCCGAAGATCATCTCAGAGCGCTACAGCGCAAGGACGCAATAGAGCTACTCCCTGGGGCATCGCGGGGCATTCGACTGCGGGAAGAAAAGCGGGTAGGGCTGCCTGTAGTAGGGCGGGTTGCCGCCGGTAGTCCTATTTTGGCCGAGGAGCATATCGAGGCTTATTACAACGTCGATGCACGGCTGTTTCAGCCGCGCGCGCATTACTTTTTGCGGATGAAGGGGATGAGCATGCGCGATGTGGGCATATTAAACGGCGATCTCTTGGCGGTGCATACCACCCGGGAGGCGAGTAGCGGCCAGATCGTCGTAGCGCGTGTGGTGAATGAGGTAACCGTCAAGCGGTTCCGCCGCCGCGGCACGCAAGTTCGGTTACTGCCTGAAAATCCGAGTTTTTCCCCTATTGAGATCGATTTGCGCCAACAGCCTTTCACCATCGAGGGCCTGGCGGTCGGCGTGCTGCGTAACAACCCGTCTAAATGAATCGCCTAGGCAAGTGGGGCTGCTTTGTTCGTGCTCATATCAGCCCTGGCCAAACTGAGTGGCTCACGTTAGTGCTTTAGCCTGAGTTTCGCCACCTTATATCCCCTAACGCGGCCTCTGGCCGCAACCGAGTGGTAGACGAAACTGCTTTGCCAAATGCAAAGAAGTCACGGCGTAAGAATCTATGCGCCAGCCTTGGTCGCTATAGGTGTGGATATTTCCAGGATGCTAGTGATATAAAACACGCGACTAAGGAAGCTCTGCAAAAGTGTCGCGAGCAAGCCTAGATGCGCGAGCCGCGGAGCGAGTCGCGAGACATATCAGGTAGATAGGCGAGCGACGAGCGAGCACGCGACAAAGCAGATAGGCTGCGCAGTAACTTTTGCAGAGCTTCCCTAAACAGAGGTAGGCTCGATATAGATCATAAGATCTTGCCCCGGCTGGAGTTGGTAGCGTTTGCTGAGCCGATTCCATTGGCAAAGTTCTGCCAGCGACACTCCGAAGCGGCGTGCGATGGACCACAAGGAATCTCCTGTTTTTACGCGATAACGAAATTGCTGGTGCACAAGATTCGCTGCGCTTTCGCCACTGGTTTTAACAAAGGGTGAAGCTCCGGCAGGCTCTGCGTTTTTCGCCAGGATCACAAGCTTACGATACGCTGCTAAGGGGCGCACCGGAGACAACTTGTTCCAGGCACAGATCTTATCAATGCTTGTATTGTATCGCTCGGCGATATGCCACAGGGTTTCACCCTTCTGAACGACGTGGAATCGTTTTCTCCCTTGTGCCGGCTTTGCATCCGTACTTTGCGTAAGACCAGGCAGCCGCAACGGTAGCCCGACAGGAATCATATCATCCGAAAGGCGGTTTAGCCTTTTTAGCATCAGGACCGAGGTCCCATAACGCTGCGCTATGTGTACCAGCGTTTCGCCCCTCCGAACCGTATGACGGATCTGGCCCGACTGGCGGTTTTGTAAAGGCTCGGCTGGGGACAGCGAAAGGCGGGCAAGTTTTTTCGCCAAACCGGAGGCTCTTGGTCTGGGAACGAGAATGCTATGAGGCCCTTTGGGGCTGGTAACCCAGCTTTTGAACCCAGGGTTGTAAGTTCTTAGCTGTTTGTCCGAGAGTCCAGCGATCTGTGCCGCTTGGCGCAGATCGAACTGTATGCTGGTCTTAACCTGGGTGAGAACGGGTTTATTCGGGATCGATTTGAGTCGCAGATCGTATTCTTCCGGCTTCTGCACAATGGATGAAAGCGCCAAGAGGTTCGGCACATACGTCCTGGTTTCGCTCGGCAGATTAAGCGACCAAAAATCGGTTGCTCTGCCGGCGTTGCGGTTGCGCTCAATGGCTTTAGCGACACGCGCTTCGCCGCAATTATAGGCAGCCAAAGCTAACAACCAATCTCCATCGAATTGATCGTGCAAATTTCGCAAATAATCCAGCGCCGCTTGTGTGGACGCGAGGATGTCGCGGCGCCCGTCATACCATTTGTTTTGCTCGAGCCCAAAGCGGCTACCGGTCGATGGGATAAACTGCCATAATCCCGCTGCGTGGCGTCGGGAATAGGCAAGCGGTTGGTAAGCGCTTTCCACAATGGGTAACAGCGCCAAATCCAGTGGCATTGCTTGCGCGTCTATTTGTTCGACGATGAGGTGCAGAAACGGATCAGCGCGCTCGGCCACGCGATCGAGATAGGATTGATTCTGCTGATACCATTTTATTTTTACCTCGACTAGCTGATGATCGATATCCGCGAGCTCGACACCGTTGCCTATACGGTGCCACAGGTTTTTCGAATGCTTGTCGGTTAATTTACTTTGCGCACCCCGCTTTTTGCGGATGTTGACGATCAGTGGTTTGGCAACTTCGGAAGCTTGGATGGCTGAGTTTGGCGGTGGAGGCGGATCGCTTGGGATTGGAATGGGAGCAGGGGTAACGGCGTCGGCATGCGGTATATCCGATTTTTCCCTAACCGGTACACCGGTACAACCGAACAGCAGAAAACACAGCAAGCTTATGATTATGTCGCGGTAAAAGCCGCGTGCTCCCCCGTGCATCTTCGAATAGTAAGGGGATAAATGCCTTGCGTCAAGTTTTTCGAGTAGCGAATCGAGGTGCGAACTGATGGGATTAGGAGCTTGTTAGGATTCTCTCTATATGAAAACGCACTTGCTTATAATGTAAGGGTGACGCTCCGATTTAATCGAAGTGCCCACATGGGAACGACGTTCAATGGCAGAGATCGAGGGCGCTATTGTTGAGCTTTATACGGACGGCGCTTGCCGTGGCAACCCTGGTGTCGGAGGATGGGGAGTGCTGCTGCGTTACCGCGACCGGGGAAAAACTTTGTCCGGCGGGGAACCGAAAACGACCAACAATCGTATGGAATTAATGGCGGCGATCAAAGGCTTAGAGGCTTTAACCCGGCCCTGTCGCGTGCGTCTGACAACCGACTCGCAATACCTGCAAAAAGGGCTGACGCAATGGCTTCCTATGTGGAAGCATCGAGGTTGGAGAACGGCCGATAAGAAGCCGGTTAAAAATGTGGACCTGTGGCAGAGACTGGATAAACTATCAGAGTACCACTCGGTGCAATGGGAGTGGGTCAAAGGCCATACTGGTCACCCGGGAAACGAAACAGCAGATGCCTTAGCGGAGGAGGGCATCGCGGCGATGTTAAAAGCCATGTCATGCAGGCAGTCTTGAACGTTTGCGGTCTCTGGCTGATATGCGGCAGCTTGTTTTAGATACCGAGACCACGGGACTTGATCCGTCCGAAGGGCACCGTATTATTGAGGTTGGGTGCGTAGAGATCGTTGACCGCCGGATCACCGAGCGACGTTATCATCAATATATCTTTCCCGATAGGGAAATAGAAGAAGGCGCTCTGGCTGTGCACGGCATCACCGTGGACTTTCTCAAGGGATGCCCGCGGTTCGATGCTATTGTGGAGGAGTTTCTGGATTTTGTCCGCGGTGGCGCCGTCATCGTGCACAACGCCGCCTTTGACGTGGCGTTTATAAACCACGAGCTAATGCGCTTGGGACCGGAACGCGGCGTTCTGCAAGACTATTGCACGATTTCAGATTCCCTTGATCTCGCGCGCGAATTACACCCTGGTCAGAAAAACAGCTTAGACGCGCTGTGCAACCGTTACCGCATCGATAATTCAAAACGTGAGCTCCACGGCGCTCTGGTAGACGCGGGACTGTTGGCCGAGGTCTACCTTGCTATGACGGGGGGGCAAGCTAGTTTACTGCTACCGATGGACATCGGCTTGTCGGAAAAGCACACGAAGGCACGCGCCAGATTAAGGAGCGAGCGGTTTGAACTGGCAATTATCCAGCCGAGTGAGGAGGAGCTGCTGACCCACAAGCGACTGCTGGAAACGATAGACCGGGTGAGCGGTGGGAAATGCCTTTGGAAACATCTGGAGGGGGAGAAACACGCAAGCTAAAATGAGGTACTTTGGCGCCAAGCTGAGCACAGATTACCAAGTATACTTTCCAGCGGAGGAGTAGGATGGCGGGTAGGGGACCGAAAATGGCTTCCCTTCGGTATCGGGGCTCTGATCGAGTTGCACGACAGGGATTCCTTGGCCATAAAGAGCCGCTGTGAATGAGCCGGCATGGCGATGGTCGAAAGAGGAATGGATCCGACGAAAAGGTCCGGCGCAGCGTCTGGCGCGACAACCGGGCCACCTTTGTTGCTCTTGGACGAAATCCGACTCATTGGGGCTGCGTCGGCGATCGGCGCGGTCGATAAGGGTTGCGCTGCCGCGCCTTATGTGCTCAGGAAGCGACGCCTGGAGCGCATTTTGGCCGACCATGGACTTAAGGTGAAATGGGAAGCCATACTTAGGCCCGAGAAAAATGCGCAGCGAGAGCTGCAACTTTCGGTAACGAAAGCATTTTTAACCGATCTCGCCGAGAGGGTTGCTGATGTTCTGGCGCGGAACCTTCGCTTTGCCGTGGTGGGGGGAGACCATTCTTGTGCCATTGGAACCTGGAGTGGAGCGGTCGCTGCGTTGTGGCCGCGCGGCCCCCTAGGCTTATTGTGGGTGGACGCCCATATGGATAGCCACACGCCGGATACCAGCCCAAGCGGAGCACTGCACGGCATGCCGTTAGCTTGCCTGCTGGGTTATGGAGAGCGGGAGTTAACGGAAATCATCTGTCCTGGACCGAAGCTCCAGCCGCGACATGTATGTATCGTTGGTGTGCGTAGCTTTGAAGAAGGGGAGGCCCGTTTACTCCAACGCTTAGGCGTTCGAATCTTCTTCATGCAAGAAGTGCAACGCCTAGGCCTTGAAGCGGTTATCCAAAAGGCAATCGAAATCGTAACTCAGGAAACGGGCGCCTTTGGGATTACAATTGATGTGGACGCGATTGACCCCCTGGATGCCCCAGGGGTCGGCACTCCGGCCCCGCTGGGTGTATCCGGCCCGGCTTTGGTTGAGTGTCTGGGCATGGTCGCGTGCCAGCCTAAGCTCGTTGGGCTAGAAGTCACTGAATTCAACCCGTTACGCGACGTCAATGAGAAAACAGCGAAACTTGTCTGCGATTTGTTAGCCGCCGGTTTTCGCTTGCCGCGCAGAGAGTCGCCGAGCGAACGTTTGGGTCAACCATGGCGTACGGCTCTATAAAGGGACAGCTGCGCGCTAGCGCCTCGTTATCGTCGCTCTAGTGACAGGATTTTGGAGCGGGTGAAGGGGATCGAACCCTCGTTCTCAGCTTGGGAAGCTGACGTTCTGCCATTGAACTACACC
>JBOIEE010000106.1:0-5118 GCA_050740975.1 Gammaproteobacteria bacterium
CAAGAGGCATCATCATGACTACCACCCACGACGGTAACACGAAGACGAAGAACAAGCGGCTGCTGAGCTGGGTCGACGAAATGGCGGCCCTGTGCCAGCCCCAGCGGATCTATTGGTGCGGCGGCTCGCAACAGGAGTACCAGCGGCTTTGTGAGGAGCTGGTGCAGAGCGGAACGTTCATTCGGCTGAACCCGGAAAAGCGTCCCAACAGCTACCTCGCGCGATCCAATCCGATCGATGTGGCGCGGGTGGAGGACCGCACCTACATCTGCAGCGAGAGCCAAGAGCAGGCCGGTCCCACCAACAATTGGATGGCCCCTGCAGAGATGCGCGCAAAACTGAACAGTTTGTTTGCGGGCTGCATGTGCGGCCGCACGATGTATGTTATACCGTTCAGCATGGGGCCTTTGGGCTCGCATATCTCGCACATCGGCGTTCAGCTTAGCGATTCACCCTACGTGGCGGTCAATCAGCGGATCATGACCCGCATGGGTCAAGCCGCACTGGATGTGCTGGGCCCGGACGGGGAGTTCGTCCCCTGCGTGCACTCCGTCGGGGCGCCGTTGGAGTTACCGCAAGACGATGTGCCCTGGCCGTGCAACGAGACCAAGTACATCTGCCATTTCCCCGAGACCCGCGAGATTTGGTCTTATGGCAGCGGTTACGGCGGTAACGCGCTGCTCGGCAAAAAGTGTTTTGCCTTGCGCATCGCCTCGGTGATGGCGCGCGATGAGGGCTGGCTGGCCGAGCACATGTTGATCTTAGGGGTGGAATCGCCCCAAGGCGATAAGACCTACGTCACAGCGGCCTTTCCCAGCGCTTGCGGCAAGACCAACTTCGCGATGCTGATCCCGCCTAAGGGCTTCGATGGCTGGAAGGTGACCACCATCGGCGATGACATCGCCTGGATCAAACCGGGGGAAGACGGTCGATTCTACGCCATCAATCCGGAGGCGGGTTACTTTGGGGTATTGCCCGGTACTTCCATGGAGTCCAACCCCAATGCCATATTGACCCTCAAGGAGAACTGCATCTTTACCAATGTGGCGCTTACCGACGAGGGGGATGTGTGGTGGGAGGGCATGAGCGCGGAGCCGCCGGCGCACCTCATCGATTGGAAGGGTAACGACTGGACCCCGGGAACAGGCACCCCTGCTGCTCATCCCAATGCGCGCTTTACCGCCCCCGCCGGTCAATGCCCCTCCATCGATCCGAACTGGGAAGACCCCATGGGGGTGCCGATCAGCGCCTTCGTCTTCGGGGGGCGGGTGAGCAAAAATTTTCCCTTAGTGTTTCAATCGTATAACTGGGAGCACGGGGTCTACCTCGCAGCCACCATGGGCTCGGAGGCGACCGCGGCGGCGGTGGGGCAGGCCGCGATGCGCCGGGATCCCATGGCCATGCTGCCGTTCTGCGGTTACAACATGGCGGACTACTGGAAGCATTGGCTGAAAATCGGGCGTGAACGGGCGGCCACGCCACCACAGGTCTTTCGGGTAAACTGGTTCCGCAAGGACGGCAACGGCAAGTTCCTGTGGCCGGGTTTTGGGGAGAACATGCGGGCGCTGCAATGGATCGTGGAGCGCTGCCGCGGGCGCGCCCCTGCTGTCGAGAGCCCGCTGGGGTGGGTGCCGACCTATGAGGCGCTGACCTGGAAAGGACTGGAGTTCCCGAAGGATAAGTTCTACCAGATCATGAACCTCGATCGCGAAGCGGCGCGCCATGAGGCCAACGACCAAGAAGAGCTGTTCACCCGCTTCGGCGACCACCTGCCGCGGGAGATGGAGCTGGAACGCGAGCTTTTGTTGGCGCGCCTCTACCATTCACCCGCGCTGTGGGATCTAAGCGTCGCGAGCAAAGCTTTGGCGTAGGCGGCTGAAATTCCGCAAAGGGGCCCAGCCCATGGGCTCAAGCTTTTGACTAGGGTCGAGATCTGAGCAAGCTCCCCCCCAATAAGGAGTGGGAGGCTCGGACTGAGCGTAGGAAGGCATTCCCCTCCGAGGAGACGAATTAACGGTGCACGCCTATGTCTTACTGACTCTGTTCTGCAGCTTTCTGCACGGGGCAAGTGCCGTTCTGTGTAAGCACGCTTTGCAGCACAGCGGGGATCTGCGCGCGCTGTCCACGATAAAGAAGATCGCCGCGGTACTTAGCAATAGGACTTGGCTGCTTGGGATTTTTCTCGGTGTCAGCGCAAATATCCTGGTCGTGCAGATTCAGTCGGGCATCGATATCTCGATCGTCTACCCTATTTTGAACTTCGCCTACATCTTTACTCTATTGCTCGGATACGTGTTCTTAAAGGAGAACTTAACTGGTCCTCAATGGGTGGGGGTCATCTTGGTAACCCTCGGTACCGCGACCATCCTGTTGGTGAGAAACCCGGTTACCGGGGGGCTGACAGATATGGTCGCGCTGAAATGGACCACCTGGCTCGCGATGGCCTCGGCCATTGGGCTATTGGTTCTTGGCAGCAGAAGCATTCAAAGCAAGCACCTCAACTACGAAATCCTGTTCGCCCTCTGTGCCGGGATCTGTTTCGGTAGCGTGGAAACCTATCTTAAAACTACGACCAATCTTGTGGCGAGCGAGATTGGGAACTTTTCCGTCACCTCCCTTGATAGCGTCGTCGCTTTTATCACGGCGTGGCCTTTTTTCGTCTTGGCCCTATTCAGCGCAGTGGGTTTTGTTTCGCTCCAACTGGCGTTCTCCCGCGGCCATGTTTCTGTGACCGTTCCCCTGATCGCCGTCACCCAGCGCATGATCAACATGATAAGTGGGTATTTTGTTTTTGGAGAAGCATTCCCCGTAACCAAAATCATCGGGTTTATGACCATCATCTTGGGCGCCATGATCATGGTCTTGTCCTCACTCAAGAGCGGGGGACCAGAAGCGGTATTAAGCAGGAAATTCTCCTAGAGGGGACAGCGGAAAGATCGCCTAATCCATCGGCCGTTCTCAAGTCAACCCAGTCGATGAGGTTCCGGGTTATCTTTTAGAGGCCTTCGGCCTGCTGCTCGGTTTTGCCTCACCTACTCCAGTGCTCTTGCTAACCCATCCGCTGAGATCGTTTTTGCATGCCATCAGGGTTTCGTTGGTGTTGCGCACGATGTCAACCAGCTTCTTATTGTATTCAGCGGCTAACTGCGCCTGACTCGCCAGCAATCCCTTCGGATCTTTGGCTCCCGCGATCAACTCCATCTCTTTTGCGCTCGCCTCCAGACAAGTGCTCAAGATCTGTTGCTGTTGCTCGGAGAGCTTAGCGACGATCTTCATGTTGATCTCCGCAAGCTCCTGCATCGAGCCAATAGCATTTCTGCTGATGGATGCCCACTGGTCGAACATTTCTTTCATTTGGTTTTCTCCCGAAGTTAAAGACGGTGGTTACATCATGTGTTGTCCGCCGTTTGGGGCAAAGTCCGCGCCGGTAATAAACGAGGCCTGATCGGAAACGAGAAAGTTCACCAGATAAGCCACCTCTTCGGGCGTTCCGAGCCGCCCGACCGGGATCTGCGCGATGATCTGATTGCGGATCTCTACGGGCACGGCCATCACCATGTCGGTCCCGATATAACCGGGTGAGACCGTATTCACCGTCACGCCTTTTCTCGCCACCTCTTGCGCCAAGCTCATGGTAAAGCCATGCATCCCCGCTTTTGAAGCGGTGTAGTTGCTCTGGCCGACTTGCCCTTTTTGGGCATTGATGGAGGAGATATTGACGATACGGCCATAACCGCGGTCCATCATGCCTTGGATCACATGGCGGGTGACGTTAAAGACGCTGTCCAGGTTGATCCGCAACACCGTATCCCATTGCTCCTTGCTCATCTTGCGCAAGGTGACGTCTTTGGTGATACCGGCGTTGTTGACCAGAATGTCGATCGGGCCGAGATCCTTTTCTATGTTCTCCGCCATGCGTTGGCAGGCCTCGAAGTCGCTCACATCGACGCGGTAGATCGTGAAGTCATAGCCCTTGGCTTTGGTTTCGGCCAGCCACTTCTGGGCTTTTTGCTCGTCGCGATAATTAGTCGCTACCTTAGCGCCGGAGGCGGCGAGCTGTAAACAGATAGCAGCACCGATCCCCCCGCTGCCGCCCGTGACCAGGGCGACCCGCCCATCTAGGGATGTTTTCATTTCTTTTCCTCAAGCTTATCGTTGTACGGCTAGTGCCACCCCTTGTCCGCCGCCTATGCAGAGCGTGGCTAAGCCCTTATGCGCATTGCGCCGCTTCAGCTCGTAGAGCAGGGTTACCAAAACCCGGGCCCCCGATGCGCCGATGGGGTGCCCCAGCGCGATGGCCCCGCCGTTGACATTGACCTTGCCGGTATCCCAACCGAGCTCGCGGTTGACCGAGATCGCCTGGGCGGCGAAGGCCTCGTTGGCTTCGATGAGGTCTAGTTCATCCACGCTCCACCCGGCCTTTTTCAAGCATTTCTTCGAGGCCGGGATAGGACCGGTGCCCATGATCGCGGGGTCCACACCCGAGCTCGCGTAGGCCGTGATCCAAGCCATAGGCTCAAGCCCTAAGGCACGGGCCTTGCCCTCGGAGGTGACGATCACCGCCGCCGCCCCATCGTTGAGCCCCGAGGCATTGGCGGGTGTTACCGTGCCGTCCTTGTCGAAGGCCGGACGCAGTTTCGCCAGGCCCTCTGCGGTGACGCCTGGGCGCGGAAATTCATCGCTGTCAAAGATAATGGGATCGCCCTTTTTTTGCGGGATCTCGATAGCAATGATCTCCTCTTTGAATCGTCCCGCTTTCTGAGCGGCTTCGGTTTTCTGCTGGGTGGTGGCGGCGAACTGATCCTGTTCTTCGCGGGCGATCGTGTACTGCTTGACGATGTTCTCGGCCGTCACCCCCATGTGATAGTTATTAAAGGCATCCCACAGCCCATCCACGATCATGGAATCCGACAGGGCCCAATCCCCCATTTTCATGCCGAGGCGGGATTTTGGGAGCACATGGGGCGCTAGGCTCATGCTTTCCTGACCGCCGGCTACGACCAGTTCGGCGTCCCCGCACTTTATCGCCTGGGCGGCGAGGTGCACGGCTTTAAGGCCACTGCCACAGACCTTGTTGATGGTCATGGCAGGCACGGTATGCGGGATCCCGGCTTCGAT
>JBOIEE010000107.1:0-23570 GCA_050740975.1 Gammaproteobacteria bacterium
CGTCAGTCAACCTTGGCTTGCCGAGGACGAAATCGGGATGGATTGAATTCCCGGCGGCGTTGCTCGGTCGTTCACCCGCTTATTACTCTGCACTGCAAACTCCTACACCGCAAGCACGGTGATCGAAGGGGTATTGAGGTGGGTGTCACTGTGAAAGCCGCGCACCAATAGCACGAATTCTCCGGGTTGCGCCAGTTCAAGTTCGCGCGCGATACGCCTTGCGACGCGGTTTGGGTGCGTCCTGCCGACGTCTGCGGCGACCACCGGGATCACGCCCCACATCAGATTCATCCGCCGCGCCACGGGTGCGCTGGAAGTAACCGCCACTACCGGCGCCGAGGGACGCCGCGAGCTGACCGTCACCGCAGACATGCCGCTCTGGGAGATGACCACGATCGCCCTGGCCTCAAGATCGAAGGCGAGATGGGTGGCCGCCTCGGCGACAGCGTCTCCGAACGCCGCCGGGCCTTCGTGCCGAGTGATGAGATCCGTGGTCCACGCAGGTCTGCGCGACCAGAAATGGAAGGCTTCGGTCTGTTTTGCGATCCGCGCCATCATCTCCACCGCTTCCACCGGATGCTTGCCGATCGCGGTTTCGCCGGATAGCGCCACTGCGTCGGCTCCCGCGGAGACTGCTTGCGAGACGTCTGACACCTCCGCACGGGTGGGGCGTGCGTGCTCGATCATCGACTCCAGCATCTGGGTTGCAACGATTACGGGACGATTCTTGGAGCGGGCGCGCGCGATGAGCTGATTCTGCGCGATCGGCACTTGCTCCAAGTTGAGCTCGACTCCAAGATCACCGCGCGCCACCATGATCGCATCCGACAGATCAAGGATCGCGCTCGCCTGCTGCAGGGCCTCTGGCTTCTCGATCTTGGCAATGATGCCCACATCGGAACCGTGGCCGCAGATGAGATCACGCAACGCCTGAATATCCCCGGGATTTCGCACGAAGGACAGTGCTAAAAAATCCACGCCGAGATCCAAGGCGAAAAGAGCGTCCTCGCGATCTTTCGCGGTGAAGGAGGGGGAAGAGATGTTAACCTGCGGCAGGTTCATGCCCTTGTTATTCTTGAGGGTTCCGCCGCGCACCACCGTGCAAAGGATTTCCGTGCCCTCGACGGATCGCACCTGAAGCTCGATGTCTCCATCATTGAGTAGGATGCGATCACGGACCGTGACATCCTTCGCCAGATTCGAATACAGCGACGGAATAAGCTTCGGTCCTCCGAGCACATCCCGCGTGGTAACAATGACCTCGGAACCGCTGACGAGCACGATCTCTCCGTCTGGGAACTTGCCGACGCGGATTTTGGGGCCGCAGAGATCGGCGACGATGGCCAAGGGGACGGCAAGGTCCGCGGCGATCGCGCGCACCTGGTGATAACACTGCGCGTGACTCGCATGATCGCCGTGCGACATATTCAGACGGATGACGTTTGCACCCGCCAGGATCAAGCTCCTGATTATGGCTGGATCGCTGGAAGCGGGGCCCAGTGTGGCGAGGATCTTCGTTCGGCGCTGATTAAGCAGCCGCATGTTGGTGACAATACCCATCGCTGCTTAACCGCCCGACCCTAGGCGACGCCTACTCTCCCGGTCATGCGCTTTGCTTCTGGCCTTTTTGAAGGACTTCGTGGCATTCTCGGATCACTTCACGGAAGGACTCGCTAGCCGCCGACCAGTCGACAATATCCACCTTGAACGGAAGTTCCGACTCGGAGAAAGCTTCCTGGAAGTAAGCATACTGGGACACATTCATGGGCTGGTTCGTTATCACCGCCAGGTCAATATCCGAGTAGGGCTTGAGAGCACGCCCGTGCGCCCGCGAACCGAACAGCCAGACATCGCATTCGGGCACATGCGATTTTAGAATTCGCCTTATCGCGTCGAGGTCCTCACAGCCAAGGTGGATCATGTTGGGGCGTTGCGGCTTTCGAGTTCTTGCAGCAGGCCTTTGGCATCCCGCAAAAACTCCACGGCTGCGTTATGAACTTGCTTAGCTTTCTGCTCGTCGTAGGTATGCGTGGTGATATTGCACTGGCGGCGGTACTCAAACCAGGCTTGCGGCTTGGCTACCGGCCCGCGCTCCGCTCCTTCCCGAATCAGATCCTTGAACGCGAGTGCCTCTATACTCGCCGGAGTGGGTGCATCCAGTTCCAAGCGGCGCTTGAGCATCCTCCAGGAAAGTTCATAGCTGTACTCAAAACGCTGGATCACGGCGTCGCGGAGCTCCTCGTCCTCCGGTGCGGCCAGCGATCGGTTTACGGCCCGCTCCAGACTAGCGATGGCTTTTTTGAGATTAAAAAGCTCCAGTTTCACGTTCGGTCCGGGCGCTTTTAAACCCCGGCTCGCAGCACCTCCAACACCTTAGTCGGATGTTCCCCCGCATCGGAGACGCGCCTCCAATGTTTTTTTACCTTGCCATCCGGTCCGATCCATACGGTGGAGCGGGTTACGCCCATGGTTTTCTTGCCGTACATCACCTTCTCCCCATAGGCACCGTATTTTTCCATTGTCTTCTTGTCCGGATCGCACAACAACGTAAACGGCAGCTTGTACTTCGCCACGAACTTCTGGTGGGATTCCGGATCATCCGGAGATACGCCCAGGATCACCACCCCGAGCTTCTGTATTTCCTTCCAGAAATCGCGAAACCCGCAGGCCTCTTTCGTGCACCCCGGTGTGTCATCCTTGGGATAAAAGTAAACGATGACCTCCTTGCCTTTAAGGTCTTTTAGAGAGACCTTGTTTCCCTTGGTGTCCTCAAGAGTAAAAGCGGGCGCTATCTTGCCTTCTTCGATTGCCATGTTTCACCTCGCATTAGGTTTTTCTGCGTCAATGCTGCCGCGCGGCGGATCAGAACACTCCCTTGACCCGCCCGGTGCTAACATCAATGTCGATGCGCCGGTAAGCGGGATCGGAACCCGTGCCCGGCATTAAACTGATGTTGCCGGCCACCGGACAGATAAAACGCGCGCCGCCGTAGGTCAAGAGGTCGCGGATGTGCAAGGTCCAGCCTTTGGGCACGCCTTTGAGCGTGGGATCATGGGAGAGCGAGAGGTGGGTTTTTACCATCATGGTGGCGTAGTCGTTGTACTTGGGATCTTGCTCGAATCTTTCCGCCTTGGCTTTGCCCTCTGGAGAATAACTTACCCCATCCGCGCCGTAGACCTCTTTGGCGATGCGCTCGATGCGTTGGCGCAGCGGCGTATTCATGTCGTACAGGAAGTTGAAATTCACCTTGTCGTTGCAGGCGTCGATGATGGCGTCGGCCAGATCCAACGCGCCTTCGCCACCCTTTAACCAGTGATAGGACACCGCTACCCGCGCACCAGCCTGTTCGCACAGGGTCTTGGCGAGCTTGATCTCCGCGTCGGTGTCGGTATGAAAGTGGTTGAGGCAGACAACCGGGTTGATGCCCGCTTTCTTCACCGTATTGATGTGCTGGACGAGATTGGACATCCCGTCCTCCAGCCATTTCAGGTTCTCTTCGAAATACTCCTTAGGAATGGGGCGGCCCGGCACCACGGGTGGGGCGCCGGCGTTGATCCCGTGGTGCTTGAGCGCCCGGACGGTCGCGGTGATCACGGACACATTGGGCGTATTGCCCGAGTAACGACACTTCACGTTCCAGAACTTCTCGAAACCGATGTCGGCCCCAAAGCCCGACTCGGTGACGTGGTAGTCGGCGAGCTTCAAGGCCATTTTATCGGCCACGATCGAGGACTGTCCGACCGCGATGTTGGCGAACGGCCCCGCGTGCACGAAACAGGGCTGCCCCTCCACGGATTGCAGCATATTGGGGTTGATCGCATCGCGCATCCAGGCGGTCATGGCCCCCGCCACCTCCAGGTCTTCCGTGGTCACCGGGTTACCCTGTTTGTCATAGGCCGCGATGATGCCGCCGATCCGTTTTCGGAAATCGGCCAGATCGCTAAAGATGGAGAGGATCGCCATTACCTCGGAGGACACCGCGATGTTGAACTTGGACTGCATCATGAAGCCGTCCATGGGCCCGCCGATGCCGATGATGATGCTGCGCAGCGCCTGGGCGCAGAAATCGATCACCCAGCCCATCTCGACGTTGTTGGGGTCGATGTTCAGGCGCTTGAGGTTGCGCTCGGCAAGCTTGGCGTCGTCGTAGTTAAATTCGTGCTGGATGCGCGCGGTGAGCGCCACCATGGCCAGGTTGTGGGCGTTGATCACGGCGTTGATGTCGCCCGTTAAACCGAGCGAGAACTCGGTCAAGGGGATGCATTGCGAGAGCCCGCCGCCCGCGGCCGAGCCCTTTATGTTGAAGGTAGGCCCGCCCGAGGGTTGGCGTATGCAGGCGGTGACCTTCTTGCCGCGTTTGCCCAACCCTTGCAAAATCCCCAGAGTGGTCGTGGACTTCCCTTCACCCAAGGGCGTGGGAGTGACCGCGGTCACTTCGATGAACTTGCCGTCGGGCTTTCCCTGCAAGCGGCTTAATACCCGGGCGTAATCGATCTTGGCGATGTAATGGCCATGGGGTAGGAATTCGTCCTTTTGGATCTGAAGCCCATCGGCGAGTTGCTGGGCCGTCTTCATATTCTTTTCGGCGGCTTCGGCGATCTCCCAATCGGCGTGTTTGGTGGGGTCTAACGGCATAACGGCTGCTCCTGGTTGTTCTTGCTTTTCGGCGATTCGAAAGGCGTCGGCGCTGCAAGGCCGCCATCCGCCCAAGCCCTGCTATTCTAGCGCCTTAGGGCGCGCATGACCATTTGACGGCCGCACGAAGAAATGACAGCCAATTATCGGCGTAAAGGCACTTCCGTTATCTCGGGGTCCCCCCCAGGGACACGAGGACATCGGTCAAGCTCTTCAAGTACTTGAACAAAAACCCCGTCAAAACCACGCTTGTGCCCTTAATCCGCACGCGCAGATTCCTTATAATCCCGATTCAGCGACCCGCATAACAGCCGAACACGGTCTTTGAGGCCGCTATAGCGGTTTACGAATAATGAAAATAACGAGGGACTTCAGGATGGCGACATATAAAGTCGCGCTGGTCAGCGACTGGTATTACCCCAAGGCTGGCGGCATCGAATACTCGATCAATTCCTTGGCACGTAACCTGTGTTTGCTCGGCCACGAGGTTCATATCATTACTCGCACCGCTAATGACTGCAACCAAACCGAATTGCAAGAAGGGATCCTCGTCACGAGGTTCGCTGGTGCCGGGATCGGAGGCCGCCTCATCTCTCTCAAGGCGTTTGCTGCCTTGCGGCGTCATCTCATGACCAGTGATTACGATGTCATCCACGTCCACGGCCTGGATTCCACCATGGCCATGGCGGCACTTTTTTTTGCACGGCAAGCAAGCCTGCCTACAGTTACGACCAATCATTCCTTAGTTGGGAATATCTCTATTCGACGCCCGGTATTAAGTATCTGTCGATTTTTGCTTAAAGCCAGCGACGTCGTGATTGCGGTCAGCTCGGCGGTCAAGAAAGAATCGCGGCTGATCACCGGCCGCCCGGTCTACTTGGTGCCCAACGGCGTGGACAACAGTTCTCCGAACGGCGCACATCAAATTTTTCGAATTGACAAGAAGGGGCGCCTGGTCATCGCCAGCGTGTCTCGCATGACCAAGAAAAAAGGCGTGGATGATTTGGTCCAGATCGCACCACGTTTGCTCCAAACATGCGATAAGCTGTTGTTTTTAATGATCGGGGAGGGGCCGCAACGGGTCAAGCTGGAACGCCGAGTGCGCCACCTCGGGATCGCGCGCCATTTCCTGTTTACGGGACAGATCTCCCGCGCCACGGTCCTGGCGCTGCTCGCGCAAGCGGATATCTTTGTGCTGCCTTCCAAGCGCGAGGCGTTTGGCATCGCCATCTTGGAAGCATTCTCCAAAGCGGTACCGGTCGTCGCCCGCAATCACAGTGGCGTTTCCGATATCATCGATCACAACCGCACCGGTCTGCTGGCGAATGACGCCGATGAGCTGGCCGAACATCTGCAAACCTTGATCGCGAGCAGCGACTTAGGTCGCACTCTGGCGCAGGCTGCAGAGCGCGAAGTCATCAAATACCAGTGGTGTGACATCGCAAAGCGGGTGGAAGCGATCTACGGGCAGATCATTGGTGAAAAGCATCGCACTATCCATTGACGTCGAGCAGGACTGCCCGCCGTTTTTGCACAGCACGCGTGGCGTGCAAGAAGCCCTACCGCGGCTTTTGGAATTGTTCGACAACCAGGGGATCAAAGCGACGTTCTTTACTACCGGCCAGATGGCCGAACGATTCCCTAGTCTGGTTCAGGAAATCCCTGCCCAGGGGCACGAGTTAGGGTGTCACGGTTATTCGCACCGGCGCTTCGACCGGCTTTGTCCCAGTGCCGCACGAGCGGAGATCGTCATTGCGCAGCGCATTTTACGCGATTTCGGCCCACCTGTGATCTCATTTCGAGCACCTAATCTGCGTTTTCCTAAAGAATACCTCAGGATCCTGGAGGACCAGGGTTTCCGCATCGATTCTTCCCTCGCCCGCTATAAGCCCCCTTACGCAAAGAAGCCGCTGAAGGTCGGGACTATCACGCGCATTCCTGTTTCCCTGACCTCCTCCGTGCTGCGGCTTCCGGTGGGCGTGTTGCGGCGCTGGCTGGTCCGCTTCGACGATCTGGTGTTGTTTACCCATCCTTGGGAATTCATCGACATGTCCAAAACAGCGGTTCGGCTCGACTGCCGGTTCAACACCGGTGTGGGGGCACTGCGCAACCTCCGCGCGATCATTGAACACCTGAAGTCCCTTGAATACCGCTTCGTGGTGATGGCGGAGAAGCCTAGCCTTTTGCGAAACGAAGCGACTGCAGGCATGTACGCGGGTCAATGATCCACCAAGCCCCAGTCATCGACGCAAAACGGCGAGCCCGGCTGTTCCTGGTCAAGTTGTTCGATATCTTATGCTCTATTCCAAGATGGAATCGCTTTCATCGCATACTGCGCCAGCATGCGGCAAAAAAGGATGATTTTTTCTTCGTGCAGATCGGCGCCAACGATGGTGTTATTTACGATCCCATACACGCTTATGTGCGAACCCATCAGTGGCGGGGGATATTAGTCGAACCGGTTGCGCACTGTTTCAAAAAGCTCAAGGCAAACTACAGCGGAAACGCGAACTTATTGTTCGAGAATGTGGCGATCTCGGATAAAGAGGAAGTGCGCGAGCTCTACCGGATAAAAGAAGGCCACGATTTTTTGCCCAAGTGGTGCGAGGGTTTGGGAACGTTTTATCCAGAAGTGCTCCTAACCCATAAGTGGGCCGTGCCAAACATCGAAGAGTACATGGTTAAAGAAGCGGTGCCATGCATCTCTTTAAACTCCTTGCTGAAAAAACACGCTGTGCAGTACATCGACCTATTTTTGATCGATACCGAAGGATATGATTATCATATCCTTAAACAGCTTGATTTTGCGGCGCTAAAACCGACCATGATCGTGTTCGAGCACCAATACTTCAGCAAAGGCGAGCGGGAGTCTTGTGCTTCTTTGTTAGCCGAGCAGCACTATTGCGTGTGCAGGCATTTGGGCAATACCTTAGCCTTCCAGCCGGCGTAAGAAGGTTAAAGGTAGCCAAACCAAACGGTATCCGGCGACTCGTACGCAGCGCTGTAACGGGCACCCATCAGGGAAACCTCAACAGTCCCGCGCAGAATCACGCCCCCCCCGCAACCCCCCGGTGGCCTATGTCGCGCCGGTAGTACATCCCTGGCCAGTGTATGGTCTGCATCCGTCGATAGCTCTTTTGCTGCGCCTCGGCGAGGGTATCCCCCGGCGCGCAGACACACAGCACCCTGCCCCCAGCGGTGACGATCTGGCCATCGCGCAGTGCCGTGCCGGCGTGAAAGATCGTTACCTCTGGATCCACGTGATGATCCAAGCCGTGGATCACACGGCCGCTCGGATATTCTCCTGGATAACCCTGGCAGACCGCCACCACCCCTAAGGCGGACCGCGGATCCCACTGTGCCCGCATGCCGGCCAGCTCCCCGTTCAGCGCGGCTTGGCACAGGCCGATCAGATCGGACTGCAAGCGCGGTAGGATGGCCTGCGTTTCCGGATCGCCAAGCCGGCAATTGAACTCCAACACCACTGGAGCGCCATCCTCCGTGAGCATAAGCCCCGCGTATAAGAATCCGCGATAAGGGCGATCTAAGGCCTTCATACCGTTCAAGGTCGGCTCGATGATCTCCCTTAGGATCCGATCCTGCATCGGCTCCGAAATGATGGCGGCGGGAGAGTAGGCCCCCATGCCCCCCGTGTTGGGGCCTCGATCGCCTTCCTCTAGGGTTTTATGATCCTGTGAGCTCGCCAGCGGCAGCACGTGCTCCCCGTCGGTAAGCACCATAAAGCTCGCCTCATTGCCCGCAATGAACTCTTCGATCACGATCCCGTGCCGTCCGGTCTCGCCAAAAGTACCTAGAGCCATGATGGACTCCAACGCTTGTCTGGCCTGGTTTTGATCCTGGACCGTGAAAACCCCTTTGCCTCCTGCCAATCCATCGGCTTTAATCACTACCGGATACGCCTGCGTCTTCAAATAGGCATCCGCCGCCCCGGGATCCGAGAACACCGCGTAAGGCGCAGTAGGGATCCCGTTGCGCGTCATGAACGTCTTGGCAAAGGACTTGGATCCCTCTAAAGCCGCCGCAGCTCTACTGGGGCCCAAACACGCCAAGCCCCATTCTTGGAATGCGTCCACCACCCCTGCACACAGAGGCGATTCCGGCCCAACGATGGTAAGCGCGATTTTTTTCTCCCGCGCGAACGTGCATAAAGCATCGGTGTGGGAGGCCGGAATGGGCACGTTCTCCACCCCAGGCTCGAGGGCAGTACCCCCGTTACCAGGCGCCACAAAAACGCGCTCGACCAGGGGGGACCGCACCGCCTTCCAAGCGAGCGCATGCTCTCGCCCCCCGTTTCCGATGATGAGGGCGCTCAAGCTCATCGCAAAATCCTTTGGATGACGCTAATGGCGAAAATGTCGCATCCCGGTGAACACCATGGCGATCCCGTGTTCATCCGCGGCCGCGATCACTTCCTCATCCCGCAGTGAACCCCCGGGCTGGATCACGGCCGTGATCCCCGCTTCGGCCGCGGCATCTATGCCATCGCGAAAGGGAAAGAAGGCATCGGAAGCCATCACACTGCCCTTGACCTGCAATCCTTCGTCGGCCGCCTTTATGGCGGCAATGCGGGCGCTGTAGACGCGACTCATTTGCCCCACTCCGATCCCCAGGGTGCGTCGGTTTTTGGCATAAACGATGGCGTTTGATTTCACAAACTTGACTACACGCCAGGCGAAAAGGAGATCCTCGGACTCGGCCGCACTAGGAGTCCGGCGGGTTACCAGCTTGAGTTGGCTGCGGGTGATCTGGCCCAGATCGCGGTCCTGAACCAGCAGGCCGCCATTGACGCTTTGCACGCTCAGTGCGGGTTGTGGCGACGGTCTCCGCTGACCCGTCTCCAACACCCTGACCTGCAGTTTCTCGCCCAGGGCGATCAAGGCCTCGGGGGTGACAGCGGGTGCGGCAAGGACCTCCACGAATTGGCGCTCGAGAACAACCCGCGTCGTTTCCTCATCCAGCGCTCGATTGAAAGCGATGACACCGCCGAAAGCCGATGTGGGATCGCAGGCATAGGCGGACTCATAAGCCGATAGGATGGTTGCGCCCAAAGCCACCCCACAGGGGTTGGCATGCTTGACGATTACGCAGACCGGCTCGGCGAAGGACCAGGCGCACTCCAAGGCGGCGTCGGCGTCGCCGATATTGTTAAAAGACAAGGCCTTGCCCTGCACCTGCCTGGCGCTCGCCACACTTCCGATCTGGGGGTCCTTGTCCACGTAAAACGCGGCACGCTGGTGCGGGTTCTCACCGTAGCGCAAGTCTTCGCGCTTGGTGTACTTCGCGACATAGGTACTGGGAAACGCACTCTGTCCATCTGCGTTCCGTTGACGGAGATAGCTGCCAACAACGGCATCGTAAGCCGCTGTGTACTCGAAGGCCTTGGCGGCCAGCGCAGAGCGAAACTTCGGATCCGTGTCGCCGTCGTTGGCGCTGATTTCCTCCAGCAATAGGCCATAGTCGGCCGGGTCGACCACCACCGTAACATGGGCGTGGTTTTTCCCTGCGGCCCGTATCAAAGCGGGACCCCCGATATCGATCATCTCAACGGCTTCCTCGCGGCTACACTCCGGTCGCTCTACCGTTGCTTCGAAAGGATAGAGGTTGACCACAACCAGATCGATCGCCGGGATCCCGTGCTGTTCCATCACAGCATCATCGATCCCGCGTCTGCCCAGTATGCCGCCATGGACTTTCGGATGTAGGCTCTTCACCCTACCGTCCATGATCTCGGGGAAGCCTGTGCAGGCGGATATTTCCCTCACCGCAATAGCGTTGTCCTCCAGCAAACGCGCGGTACCTCCAGTCGACAAGATCTCGATGCCTCGCGCGTTTAACGCGCGTGCCAGTTCTACGATGCCGGCTTTGTCTGAAACGCTTAACAACGCTCTTTCAATCATGGCTTCCAACACGCTATAGTCGACGGTATCGGCCGGCCGAGCCTGTAGTCAGGCGGCGCGAGATTTCCACCCCGTTGACCAGGCTCACCGAACGCCTGCGTTCTCCCGCTGGCGCACGGCGCTGGCAATTCGTTCCATTTAGGACGCTAGGTCATAATTTTTTAGCTTTTTGCGCAGGGTCGCGCGGTTGATTCCTAATATCTGCGCTGCGTGGGTGATATTTCCACCGGCATGATTCATGACTACCTCCAGCAGGGGGCGTTCCGCTTCGGAGATCACCATTTGGTAGATCTTGCCGCCTTCGTGCCCATCCAAATCATCGAGGTAGACCTGAACCGAATCTTTCACGCAACGGGCTATCGTTTGCAGGTGTTCCATAGGCACAATCCTTATCGTCGTTTTTTTTTGCCATGCCAGCCTTTGCTGCTCGCGGTTGACGAAAAAAGGCACCAAGCCCCTTTTTCTCGCGCGCTACTAAAGAACGTCGGTACGGGCGAAGCGATTTGACTCTGCCCGACGAGCAAAACGCGCTGTTCGAGAGCGAGTTCATAGCTCCCTCCACAGAATCTGCGGGCAAACCCAGACGAAGCGGTTTCGGCCTTTGACGGGCAGAAACAACCGGGAATACGGGTTTCTAGGGGATTGGATAGAAACGCGCTTTCGACACTCGAATTTGTCATCTCGGATCACCGAATAAATTTTTCCGAAAAGCCAGACTTAAGGTGCATACGCGTGAGTTCTAGGTGGCACGCTGGCCCTCCTCCTGGCGCAACGGATCGCCGCAAGGCCGAACTCCCCCTTGGCTGTCCTCCACCATCTTAGAGGTAGCTCAGCCCCTTGGCTTAACTCGAGACGACCGAAATGATAACCACAATTGCGTCGCGACAAAAGTAACAACTCTTAGCGCCGCGCCCAATCGTGCAAATCGGGTCGCGCTGGGATTTTCCCTTTATAGCAGGTGAAATTCAAATCCCTTAACGCGTTTTCTTGGTTCCACCATTTCCAACACGACATGAACCGGCGCTTCTGGGGGCATGCCTCCTTCAACGTTGACGCCGGCATCGAGGTATTCGTGCGGTTGAAACCGGCGACTCGCAACCGCTAGGCCTGTTACATCCATGAGATCGAGCTGCAACAGCGGAAAAGGTTGCGTTGCTTTGGCGCTGTTCAACAGGGTGAGATTAACCAGCAGTATGCCCCGTAGCGTAGGGTGTTCTCTCACATCACGCGCGAGGATTTTAACGGCTAGCGTGTCTCGCGGCGCCAAAAGCTCACATCCTAGCGCTGCACAGATCCTTGCCAGGACAGGTTGAAGGACCGGCAACTGAAACGCCACCTCGCGAGCGTTAAACCAAGCAACTTGGAACAGCAGCACTAAAAAAAGCAGGACGCTTGCCCCGGTCCACCAACGCAAGCCTCGGCGATAGATTCTCGCTGGAGCAGCGGCGACGAGCGGCGGATCGCTGCCTAAGTATGGTTTGGACATGTCGGCGCCAAAATGCGCCTTCCGACCGAGATCCCGCCCCGCAGCAATTTTCGCGGGCGTCGGTATCGCGGCCCCAACACGCTCCGCACTATGAGGCGGCGAAAGGTTCGGATACGAAAGCGCTTCTTCGTCGCATAAACTCTTCAGCGCGTCGTAGCGAACACCACACTCCCCACACTGAACTCTTCCGCCCGCCAGTCTGAGGTCCTCGGCGTGAACGCGGAATAGTGTGGCGCAGTTTGGACAGCGGCTTAGCATAATTCTATATAGCCGGCGTTTACCTAGTCCGACGGCTCCTAGGATTAGCAAGGTACGCGTTCACCCAGCACAGCGCCTACACTAATCCCATCTTCCTTTCCAGGTAGTGGATATCGATACCCCCGGCACGGAACGCGGCATCATTGAACATTTCGCGGTGTAAGGGAATGTTGGTTTTGATCCCATCGATCACAATCTCGGTCAAGGCATTAGTCATTCGCGCAAAAGCGTATTCGCGTGATTCGCCGTGCGCGATGAGTTTGCCGATGAGAGAATCGTAATAAGGCGGCACCTGATAGCCCTCGTAAATATGCGTGTCCACCCTGATCCCGGGTCCTCCGGGGGGATGGTAGAGGGTAATGGTGCCTGGCGAGGGCATGAAGGTGTCCGGATCTTCGGCATTGATCCGACACTCCACAGCGTGACCGCCTATGACAATGTCCCGCTGGCGATAAGCTAGCGGTTCCCCGTACGCAATGCGCAACTGTTGCTTTACCATATCGATCCCAGTCACCATCTCAGTTACCGGGTGTTCGACCTGCAGGCGGGTATTCATTTCTATGAAATAGAACTGGCTTTGCTGGTATAAGAATTCAATCGTGCCTACGCCCCGAAAACCGATGTCACGGCACGCCTGCACACATCGTTCTCCAATCTCCTCCCGTAACGCGTTGCTGATCCCCGGAGCCGGCGCTTCTTCCAAAATCTTTTGGTGTCGCCGTTGGGTAGAGCAATCGCGCTCTCCCAGATGAATGACGCTACCGTAACTATCTGCCAGCACTTGGAATTCGATATGTCTAGGGTTCTCAAGATACTTCTCTAGGTACACGCCTTCGTTTGCGAACGCCGACTTGGCTTCTGTTCGGGTAAGGGCGATGGCGTTTCTAAGCGCGGCTTCTCCATGAACCACCCTCATACCCCGACCGCCCCCCCCCGCCACCGCCTTGATGATGACTGGGTACCCGATCTCACGGGCCACCCTGAGGTTCTCATCATCATCGTCCCCAAGCACTCCCTCTGAGCCCGGGACACAGGTCACGCCGGATTTCTGCATCGCGCGGATCGCGGACGCCTTGTCCCCCATTAAACGAATGGTATCCGGTCTCGGGCCAATAAAGATGAATCCACTTTGTTCAACCCGTTCGGCAAAATCTGCATTTTCGGAAAGGAACCCATAGCCCGGGTGAATAGCTACTGCATCCGTTACTTCGGCCGCGCTGATCACGGCCGGTATGTTTAAATAGCTATCAATCGAGGCAGCCGGCCCGATACACACCGACTCATCGGCCAGGCGCACGTGCTTCAAATCGCGGTCTGCTTCGGAGTGCACCGCGACTGTTTTGATGCCCAGCTCATGGCAGGCACGCAGTATCCTCAAGGCAATCTCGCCCCTGTTGGCGATAACGACTTTGTCTAACATGGAGAAATCGCGTAGATAAGCGGCTCATTCAATAACGAACAAGGGCTGGCCGTACTCGACCGGCTGTCCCGTCTCGACGAGTGCCGCTTTGATCACGCCCGCCTTGTCCGCTTCTATCTGATTCATGACTTTCATAGCTTCGATAATGCACAATACATTACCGAGCTGGACCCGTTGTCCTACCGCAACAAAGGGAGGGGCTTCCGGCGACATAGAGCGATAGAAAATACCGACCATAGGGGCTGTAACCACATGCCCCCGAGGGGTTGCTTTTTCGTCGGGCTGTGATACGCGAGAGGGTTTTACCGCATCCGTATCATTCGCGGTTCGTTCCGTACGGCCACTTAGGTTCTTGTCCGGACCATAGCGGGAAATCCGGACCGATTCCTCGCCTTCACGGATCTCGATTTCAGCTATCCCTGATTCTTCTATAAGTTCGATGAGTTTTTTTACCTTCCTGATATCCATGCAGGCACCAAACCTAAGTTAAATGTGCGCTTAAATAGTGCACAGCGGATTTAAGGGCTAATGCGTATCCTTGCGGCCCAACACCGGTAATAACTCCTTGGGCAACATCGGAGAAATAGGAGTGGCGCCGAAACGGCTCTCGTGCATAGATATTTGATAAGTGCACTTCGATGAACGGGAGCTGCACTGCCAGCAAGGCATCTCTCAAAGCGACGCTGGTGTGGGTGAACCCCGCTGGATTAATGATGATGAAAGCCACTCCTTGCTCGCGCGCTAAATGAACGCGGTCGATCAATTCATGCTCCGCATTGCTTTGAAAACACTCGAGCGAATGTCCCGCCGCTTGCGCTTGAGCAACCAGCGCTTGGTCTATTTCTGCGAGGCTCTTTTCACCATAGAGGTGAATCTCACGTGCGCCAAGCAAATTGAGATTTGGGCCGTGCAAAACCAATAACCGGGCCATTCAAAGCGGCCTGAACTTGTTCATAACACAATAACTGGTGATCGGCGCAAAATTAAGTATTTTAGGCGCCATTGGGGGCACAAGCAATGTTTTTGTTGCTTTGCGATTCGAGCCAAGGTGGAGTTTTTCGAAAGTCTCCCCTAAATCAAACGCACGATGACTTGCTCCAATCGGTGGCCGGAAAGCTCCCCCTGGTGGGTAAGCACGATCGTTCCTTTGCGGTCGACGACCACCGTGTAAGGCAGAGCACCGATCACGTTACCATAGGCTATAGCCACATCGACCGCGTCCTGCTCCCCAACCAGGATTGGGTAGTTGAACCGTAACGACTGCGCGAACTCGCGCACCGCCTCGCGATCGTCGATGGCGATGCCAAGAAACTGTAAGCCCCTTTCCTCGAACTCCTGTTGTAACGCGATAAATTGGGGGATCTCCTTACGGCAGGGCGGACACCAAGTCGCCCAAAAGTTGACCACTAACACCTTGCCGTTCCATTCCCCAACACGACGTGGTTTGTTCTGGAGATCGTTCAGGGTGAATTCCGGCCGCTGCTGCGTACCGCGGTTCGTCGCTGCTCCCGATGCTTGCCCCTTAAGGTACGAAGACACAAAAAACCCACTGGCAACCATGGTTACCAGCAAGGCCGCGAAACCCGCCCGGTTCCAGGCACTCACAGTGCGAACATCTGATGAAGATGGGAGTAGAAGTCGGAAGGTCCGAGGTAGCCGGCGAGGCGGTATTCGCGCCGCTCCACACCATTAGGACCGAAGAATAACACGGCCGGGGGGCCATACACACCCAGTGTTCTGAGCAAATCCTTATCTTGTTCATCGTTGGCGGTCACATCCGCCTTGAGCAACACGGTTCCACGCAAGGTGTGCTGCACATTTTGATCAGAGAAGGTGTCCCGGTCCAAACGCTTGCAGTCGATGCACCAATCCGCATAAAGGTCCAGCATCACCGGTTTCTGCTGAGTCTTGGCGATTTCGATCTGTTCCCGCAACATGGATACGCCTTTTACCGGCTTAAATGCGAGGTTGCTCGGTGTTTGCGTACCGGACAAAGCCAAGTCCATAGTCTGTAAAGGACGAAACATGTCTTTTCCGCCGCCAGCGGCCGCCACAATCAACACGACGCCATAAACCAGGACGGCGATGCCGATCCCCTTCGATAGCCGCCGCCAACCCGATGCGGCCGCATCCAGCTGATCGGCGGCGCCCAGGAACACCGCGACACCGATCAACAACAAACCTGCCAGAAATAGGGTTAACCCGGCCGGCAAGATCCGCTCCAGCAGCCACAAGCTAAGCCCCAACAGCGCTACGCCGAATGCTTTTTTCACCGTTTCCATCCATAGGCCGGCCCGTGCCAAGAGCTTGCCGGCGGAAGTCCCAATCGCGAGCAACGGAGTTCCCATTCCGAGGGCCATCACAAACAGGGCAGCGCCTCCAAGCGTCGCGTTGCCCGATTGCCCGATATAGATCAGGGCGCCAGCGAGGGGCGGCGCCACACAGGGCCCAACGATGATGGCAGAAAAGAATCCCGTAGCGGCTGCCCCGTACAACGTGCCGCGACGCTGGCGCTGGGCTCGCTCATGGAGAGCCGTTTGCCATTCACCGGGAAGCTGAATTTCAAAAAGTCCAAACATAGATAAAGCCAGCAACACAAACAGCAAGCTAAAGAGACTTAACACCCACGGAGACTGAAACATAGCTTGGACGTTATATCCGAACAGGCCAGCGATGATCCCCGCAAGCGCATAAGTCAGAGCCATTGCGAGCACATACAGGGAGGAAAGGATAAAAGCCCTACCCGTCGTTATTTGTTGGCCATCTCCCAGGATGAGGCTGGAAAGAATGGGGATCATGGGGAACACGCATGGAGTAAGGGAAAGCAACAGCCCAAAGCCAAAGAAGCTCAGCAGGGTTGTCGCTAAAGCTCCTCCCGCCAAGGTGTGAGCGATATCGTCTTGCCGAGATAGCGTTTTCTTATCAGGGGCTTTTTCGGGGAAATCGAATGACGGCACCGCCGCGGCCAGTTTAATCGGGATGATTTTTTTTATCGGCGGGTAACAGATCCCGTCCTCAGCGCAACCTTGATAGCCTAGCTCTAGTGCGAACGAACTCTGTTCCCCGCTGGCAAGGGGTATTTGGACATCGACTGTTCCGCGGTATATCTCTACCTGCCCAAAGCTCTCGTCCTCCTTTAACTCTCCCGAAGGAAGTTCGATCTTGCCCAAGCTTACATTGTTACCTGCCTGAAACCGAAACTTATCCCGATACAAGTAGTAGCCATCAGCGATCTCCCAGCGCGCACTCAGACTCCAGGGGTTTTCGACCTTTACCGTGGGGCGGAACGCTTGATCCGGCTCTAGGAATTCCTGTTGCTGGGTACCCAACCCCAACGCTTGCTCAAGGTCGATTAGCTCTCCGGCGGGTGCCCGAATGCCCTCCCCTTTAGCCACCAGTGTGACCAAGCTCAAGGCCAAAAAGCAGAACACAAAATGCTGGGCAATTAAAAACTTACTCATGCGGATGCTGAAGCGCGCTGTCTATCCAACGGAGGTACTTGTCGAACCCATCAACGACAGGGACCGCGATCACCTCTGGGAGTTCATAGGGATGCTGCCCCAAGATCTTGTCTCTCACAGCCGGGAAACATTCGACGCGGGTTTTAATGATCAACAAACATTCCTCCTGACATTCAATTACGCCTTTCCAGCGATACACGGACGCGATGCTAGGAATGACGTTTACACAGGCCGACACCCCAGATTCTACCAATAATCGCGCAATTTGCTTCGCCCCAGAAAGGTCCGGGAAGGTACTGAGTATTAGGATATACTCGTTATTCACAATGACACGCCTGCGATTTCCGGAGGTTTTGAATCATCGCCCATTAAGGTGCTAAAGGGCAACCGAATAAGAGAGCAGAAGAAGTATCGTGTACCGTGGTGGGCCCGGATTGGCGCGTTTACTACCCCTATATTCCTAGTGATGATGGCTATTCTGGGGGCAGTGCTGTCACGCGCTGAAGCGGGTACAAGCAGCGCTTCTCATCGAAGGTTTACGGCTGCTTTTTTCAGGCCTGTCATTGCTAACGCTTGGGTTCGCGACCGATGCTGGCATTTTTCTGCCTTATCCCACGGCTGCGCGTCGGGGAATGCGTCGCTGGTTGCTGTGGCGTTCCCGCACCTGAGTGCGACTAGCACTAGGAGACCTTGGAATGAGAATAGCGCGAGGATGAGTATAAAAGCTTCTTTATTTATGAAGTTATTGAGAGCTAGCGCGGCTTTTCAAGCTTGACAGTCTGAACGGCCACCCTATAATTAGCACTCCTTTTAATAGAGTGCTAAAAAAGCGGCGAAGCATAGATACGCTACACCCGTGCTTGCCTTCGCCCGGACCCACGGTTGCGGGAGAAATGATTAAGTTTTCTTTCGTCTTCAATTAACCCAGAGGAAGATTGCATGAGTGCCAAAGAATTGCGATTCAGTGAACAAGCGCGACAGAAGATGCTGCGAGGTGTGAACATCTTAGCGGACGCGGTCAAAGTCACGCTCGGCCCCAAGGGGCGCAACGTGATTCTCGAAAAGAGCTTCGGCTCGCCCACCATGACCAAAGATGGCGTTTCAGTAGCCAAGGAGATCGAGCTTAAAGACAAGTTTGAAAATATGGGCGCACAGATGGTGAAGGAGGTCGCGTCTAAGACCTCTGACGAGGCGGGCGATGGGACCACCACGGCGACCGTCTTGGCTCAGTCCATGTTAACTGAGGGTATCAAGGCCGTAGCCGCCGGCTTAAACCCGATGGACCTTAAGCGCGGTCTAGACAAAGCGGTAACAGCGGTAGTGGCGAAGCTAAAAGAGATGTCGGCTCCTTGTAAAGACAACAAAGCGATCGCACAAGTTGGAACCATCGCGGCAAATGCAGACAGCGCTCTCGGTGACATCATCGCGGATGCGATGACGAAAGTCGGCAAGGAAGGAGTCATCACCGTCGAGGAGGGCTCAGGTCTCGAGAACGAGCTTGACGTAGTAGAGGGCATGCAGTTCGATCGGGGGTATTTGTCGCCCTATTTCGTAAATAATCAGCAGAACATGAGCGTGGAGCTTGAGCAACCGCTGATCCTGCTGCACGATAAGAAAATCTCTGCTATTCGCGATCTTTTACCGCTGCTGGAGAGTGTCGCTAGGTCTGGAAAGCCGTTGTTGGTGATCGCCGAGGAAGTGGAAGGCGAGGCCATGGCGACCCTGGTAGTCAACACCATTCGCGGCATCGTGAAGGTGGCCGCGGTGAAGGCACCGGGATTTGGTGATCGACGCAAGGCGATGTTAGAAGACATCGCCATTCTCAGCGCAGGTACCGTTATTTCCGAAGAAGTGGGCTTGAGCCTGGAAAAAGCTTCGCTCGACGACCTCGGCCGGGCAAAAAAGGTGATCGTAAGCAAGGAGGAAACCACCCTCATCGGAGGCGCCGGGGCGGCTAAAGATATCGAAGCACGGATCAAACAAATCCGCGCCGAAATCGAAGAAGCAAGCTCTGACTACGACAAGGAAAAGCTGCAAGAGCGTGTTGCCAAGCTCGCTGGAGGGGTGGCGGTTATCAAGGTTGGGGCCGCCACAGAAATTGAGATGAAGGAGAAAAAAGCCAGAGTCGAAGACGCCCTGCATGCGACACGCGCCGCGGTGGAGGAAGGTGTAGTTCCGGGAGGGGGCGTTGCCCTGGTGCGCGCAACGGCGGCTTTAGACAAGCTAAAAGGCGCTAACCATGACCAGGATGTCGGAATAAGGATCTGCAAACGAGCCCTCGAAGAGCCGCTGCGCCAAATCGTCGCCAACTCCGGTGAGGAGCCGTCGGTTGTACTAAAAAAGGTTTCTGACAACAGCGGCAATTACGGGTTTAACGCCGTCACTGGGAAATATGGCGATATGATCGAGATGGGGATTTTGGACCCGACGAAAGTAACGCGCATGGCATTGCAAAACGCCGCTTCCGTCGCGGGCTTGCAAATAACCACCGAAGTGATGGTGGCAGAGTTACCCAAAGAGGAAAAGGCTAGCGCCCCTGATATGGGCGGCATGGGGGGTATGGGAGGAATGATGTAGTTTGTCCTCTGCGTCTTTTCGTAAGGCCCTTATTGGTTGGGTTCATATTTGTAATCGGATCTGTCTGGCAAACGAAAACGTGGAACAACGTGCTACCCGTGTTCGTTCCCGTTCGGTGCCGATTTGGCGGTGCCCTGTTGTTGCGAACCAGTTCCTACCAAACCGGTTAAGCAAACGGTCATAATCATAAGCACATAAAGCCCTTTATTTGTGCGGAGACAAGGCAATGCAAGGTTCAATCGTAACCCGTTTCGTGCTGCTCGCTTCCTTATTAGCGGTTAGTCCCCATTCCGCGTTTGGTCAACAAGCAAGCCCTGTTACCCAAGACATCGTTGTTTTGCTGGATAACTCGGGCAGCATGAAAAAGAACGATCCCCTGTTTGTGACCAAAGAGGCCGTTCGGCAATTCGTGTCCCGAACACCGCCTTCCGGGCGGTTAGCACTGCTATTGTTCGATCAGGAAGCGAGGCTGATTGTGCCGCTCAGCATGATGTCCAATGACCAGCGGGCGCGAGCTTTAAGCAGGCTGGACCGCATTAACTACAAAGGGCTGTTTACCAACATACCGGCAGCGTTCGAGCAAGCCCTTTACGAACTGAAAACGAAAGGGCGTGAAGACGTGCCTAGATCAATCATCCTGTTAACTGATGGGATCGTCGATACGGGGGATAAGGGGCGTGATTTAGAGAGAGCACGCTGGCTTCGTGAAGAATTGGCGGCCGATGCGGCAAGGCAAGGCGTAACGGTCTTCGGTATAGGGCTAGGAGCAAAGGCGGATATTCAACTGCTTCAGTCCTTAGCACAGCGCACCCAAGGAGACTACTTTCGTGCGTCCAAGCCGGATGATTTACCGGCGATCCTGATTCGCATCGAGAAGGCTGTGGCGCAAAACCTGGCGTCGCGAATAGACCTAAAAGAAGCTAAGACCGAACAGGTCACGGTTGCGACAGAGAAGGTTACGGAGCCTTCTAAAACAGCGCGGAAGATCCCCGACGTTAAACCGATCGACCTTAGCCCAAAGAGCACACAGACGACCCCCTTACCACCACCGGTCCTCAAACCTCAGCAGTCCGTAAAGTCGCTACCTGATGCTAAAGGCTGGCTACCCTATCTTGATCTCCGAACTCTGGGCTTAGGAGTCGCTGCCTTTTTGCTGGTGGCGTTGGCATTTTCGCTGCTAACTCGACACCGCAGGTACACAAGCTCTGAAAAAGACACTGCCATAGGGCTTATGTCCGTGGAGCGGATCCCGACCGCTTATTTTTACGATATCAATGGAATAACGGATTTTGAACGCTACGAGCTGAGGGGGCGAGTGACCCAGGTAGGGCGGATCCCCCCTGATCAGCGGGAGACCGTTGAGCATATCGTCATCCCCTTGCCAACCGTGGGGCGCCGACACGCTGTGCTGGAGTACAAGCACCACTCTTTCTGGCTGGTCGATCAGAAAAGCGTCAACGGCACTTTTGTCAACGGCCAGCGCGTTTTCGATGAAGTGTGTTTGAAACACGGCGATCGCATTCGCTTTCACGAAGCCGAGTTTGAGTTCGTGCAGGAGGGCATGGACCGAGCCGACCAAACGCTTCTGGTTACCCGAGTGAAAGGGGCATTGGCCGGCCCCGATACTAAGTATGACCACGAGCCGATAGTGTCAAAATGGGTCAAGGATTTGATGCCGGACAGCGCGACAAACAGCCGGCCGGCGGATCAGGCCCAAGCAAACGCAGAAGGTCCTGCAAAGCAGGCCTTTGACAAAAAGAGCGGTCACGAATTTGCTGAAGATCTCGCGTCGAAAGTGCGATTGGCCACGGGGGAATCGGTAGCTGAGATGTCCCCAAAAAAGGAAGCGCTGACAGGCGAAATAGAGCCCCCTGATGCTACAGAACACATGCACGCAGACAAAATAAGAAAGGCGATGGAAAATACGGGTGAGGATCGGAATAGTCGCTCCCAAGCCTTCCCACCCACAAAAGACTCCTCGCTTTCCGGGATGCCGGATGAAGAAACTACGACACGCAAAATCAAGCGAAAGGTAACCGACGAAGAGGGTTTCGAGGAGACCCTGCCATCCAAACGTATTGCTAAGAATTCTTGGAAAGACTTCTTCGGCGAGTAGCGCTAAATGCGCGTACTACGATGTACAAGACGTGGTCTTGACAGTAAAGACGAATAAGCTAAAATTAGCACTTCTCTTGATAGAGTGCTAACAAAATCTCAATTCTATCACTATTTCAATACATTATAGGTCTGATTTAGCGAGGTAAGAACATGAAAATACGGCCATTACATGACCGCGTGGTGGTCACGAGGTACGAAGAGGACAGGACTTCTCCCGGAGGGATCGTGATCCCGGATACGGCCGCTGAGAAGCCCATCCAAGGCAAGGTAGTCGCCGTGGGGAACGGCAAGGTATTGGACAGCGGGGAAGTGCGTGCGGTTGGGGTCAAAGAGGGCGATCGAGTGCTCTTTGGCAAGTATTCCGGAACCGAAGTAAAGATCGATGGCACGGAATATCTGGTGCTGCGCGAAGACGACATCATGGGTGTTATCGAGTAACACACTTCGCTGACTGGTGGAATTTAAGCAATGTAGAAGGAGGCCATCATGGCTGCAAAAGAGATCAGGTTTTCAGATGATGCCCGGCATCGGATGCTCGCCGGTGTGAATATTCTCGCGGAGGCGGTTCGCCAGACCTTAGGTCCAAAAGGTCGCAATGTGGTGCTGGAGAAGAGCTGGGGTGCACCGACCGTGACCAAAGACGGGGTGTCCGTAGCCAAGGAGATCGAACTGAAGGATAGGTTTGAGAATATGGGGGCCCAGATGGTGAAGGAAGTCGCATCCAAAACCTCTGATGTGGCGGGTGACGGTACCACGACGGCGACCGTGCTTGCCCAGGGTATTGTTCGAGAGGGATTAAAGTCCGTGGCCGCAGGCGTCAATCCGATGGACATTAAGCGCGGTATTGACCAGGGGGTGGGCGTGGTGGTGGAGGAGTTGAATAAGATCTCCAAGCCGTGTACCGACCGCAAAGCGATCGCTCAAGTAGGAACGATATCGGCAAATTCCGATGAAGCGATTGGAAACATCATCGCCGATGCCATGGATAAGGTTGGCAAGGAAGGCGTGATCACGGTAGAAGAAGGATCAGGCCTGGAGAACGAGCTTGAGGTCGTGGAAGGGATGCAGTTCGACCGGGGCTATTTGTCCCCGTATTTTATCAATGATCAAGAACGCATGAGTGTCGCTTTGGAAGAGCCGTGCATACTGATCTACGAAAAAAAAGTCTCTAATGTCCGGGATCTTTTACCGGTGCTCGAAGCCGTCGCCAAAGCCGGCAAGTCCTTGCTGATCGTCGCCGAGGATGTGGAAGGCGAGGCACTTGCCACGCTGGTTGTTAACAATATCCGCGGGGTGCTAAAAGTCGCCGCGGTCAAGGCTCCTGGCTTTGGCGATCGACGCAAAGCGATGTTAGAGGACATCGCCATTTTGACCGGCGGCACGGTCATCTCCGAGGAGGTTGGCCTTAGTCTAGAGAAGGCGAGTTTGGGTGATCTTGGCCGAGCTAAGAAAATCCAAATCACCAAGGAACACACCACCCTCATCGATGGCGCGGGGGAACAAAACAAGATTCAAGGACGGGTAGCTCAGATCCGCCAGCAGATCGAGGAGTCCACCTCAGACTATGATAAGGAGAAACTGCAGGAGCGGGTGGCCAAACTTGCCGGTGGTGTAGCCGTCATTAAGGTCGGCGCCGCGACCGAGGTGGAAATGAAAGAGAAAAAGGCCCGCGTGGAAGATGCGCTGCATTCAACCCG
>JBOIEE010000108.1:0-8292 GCA_050740975.1 Gammaproteobacteria bacterium
ACCGCGGTAGGTGGCCACGTACCAGAGCGTTTCGCCGATCTTGGGCAGGGCACCCAGGTAGTGATGCGCCTGCATTAGGCCTTGGTAATCCGCTTCTTCGCTTCGCTCAACGGGGCGAACGCGGATCACTTCGAGGATCAAGACGGTTTTCTCGGACGCCTGACATAGGCACCCTTATACGGCATCCGGGGCCCGGTGTCCAGGATCCGCTATACGCCCTTAACCCACTTGAGGTTTCTGGCTAGGACAAATTCACCCTGGGGTTTGGCTAGCCAGAAAGGTGGCAAGATAGTTAGGGGCACTTATGGTTTTTATGAACGTCTCCAGGCGCATACGAGTCCCCTCATCCGGCCTTGGCTACGAGCTGCGCGACGCGTACCAACGCGGGCGGATGGGAATCGTGAAAGGCTGAATAGAGGGGATCGGGAGTGAGGGTGCGGGCGTTTCCCCGGTAGAGCTTGACCAGGGCGCGAATCAAACTACCGGCGTGCGCTTGCTCTGCGGCAAAATTGTCGGCTTCGAATTCATGGCGACGCGAGAGCGCGGCCAGCACTGGTTGTAGCACCACGCCGACCACCGGAGCTATCATGACAAACAGGACGATTGCCGTATGTACGGAGGGCTGCGAGACCCCTAACCCGTGGTAAAACCAGGCCTGCTCGATAAGCCAGGCGAGGACCGCAAGGCCAACGAGGCTCAGACCCGCCAGCAGCACAAACCTCTTGAACACATGCCTGCATTTGAAATGGCCGAGCTCGTGGGCCAACACAGATTCTACCTCGGCTGGCTCCAGCTCCTTGAGCAGGGTGTCAAAGAACACGACGCGCTTGTTCTTGCCGAAGCCAGTGAAGTAAGCGTTGCCGTGGGTAGAGCGCAGCGAGCCATCCATGACGAAAAAACCTGTGATCGAGAATCCGTTTCGCCCCAGCAGCGCCTCGATGCGGCCCCTGAGATCGGGATCCTCGAGTGGTCGGAAGTTATTAAATAGGGGCGCGATAAACACCGGATACGCCCAGCTCATCAACAAGCTAAAGCCAAGCCAAGCGACCCATACCAGGAGCCACCACAGCGGACCCGAGTTCCCGATCAACCACAGCACTAACGTTGCCAAAGGGATCCCCAGCCCGAGCAGGAATAGCGCTCGCTTTAGCAGATCGACGAAAAATAACTTAGGCGTTGTGCGATTGAAGCCGAAGCGCTCTTCGATCACAAAGGTGCGATAGAGCGCTACCGGAAGGTTCAAAAGCGCCATGAGCGCAAAAGCAGAAAGCATGACCCCTACCCCGGTGATCAGCTCGGGCAACTCGAGGTGTCGCCAAGTCCGATCCAGCAGATCGAGCCCCCCGCCTAGGGTCCATGCCAGAAGCAGCATGCTCTCCAACAAAAGCTCATACTGAGCAAAGCGGGCGTGAGTGACGGTGTAATCGGCGGCTTTCTGGTGATCGGCGAGTGGTATCTGGTCGGTAAAGGCTTCGGGAACCCTTTGACGATGGCGTCGCACGTGGCGTATTTGGCGGCGATCGAGCCACAGATGCACTGCGGCTTGTTCCATAAGCGCAAGGCAGAAAACGAGCGAGAAAAAATTCACGATGGAGCAGGTGGCTTAAAACGATACTCAATCCTCGGACAAACTCATCTGGATCGACTTCGAGATGACTGAGGGTCGACGAAATCGTCATTGTATCCTAAAGGACCAGGATCAGGACCTGCGCCATGAGCGCAAAGGCCGAAAGCATGACCCCTACCCCGGTGATCCGCTCGGGCAAATCGAGATGTTGCCAAGCCCGATCCAGCAGATCGAGCCCCCCGCCTAAGGTCCATACCAGAAGCAGCACGCTCTCAGACAAAAGCTCATACTGAACAAAGCGGGCGTAAGTGAGGGTATAATCGGCGGCTTTGTGGTGATCGGCGAGTGGTATCTGGGCGGCAAAGGCTTGGGGAACCCTTTGACGATGGTGCCGCACGTGGCGTATTTGGCGGCGATCGAGCCACAGGTGCACCGCGGTTTGGGCGATAAGCGCAAGGCAAGCGAGAAAAAATTCACGATCGGACCAAGGGAATTCTATGGCATCGCCCGCTCCCGCTCCTTGGCGTACCGCTCGGTTAAAGTTTTCCGCTTCCCTAGATAAGCCGCGAGCTTTGCCTCCCAACCCTTGTCGCCAACGGTTCGCACGAGCGCCAAGGCGTCTGCCTCAATCTGATCGCCCCACTTTAGGCTATTCACCGGGCGATCCAGAGATCGGAATTCGGCACGGCAATCCCAGCATCCACGAACTGGTGCATGGTTTGACGTCCGAATGTTTCTCGGGTATTCGGGGCATAGCTTCGGCCATAATGATCTCTGGCGAAATCCATGATGGGGGTGATCCCTATCAGGGGATCTCTGGCGTCCTTCCATTTATCCGCTGGCTTTAAGGGCACTTCGATTCCCCGGTGCGGGTGGCTATTTTTGATAGGCGGTGTCCACCTAATGGTTTACCGTGAATAAATTAAGTGGAGATTTGGATCCGCATTTTTGGCCACACAAAAACCATGAGACTATAGGCCGGAGGCGGTTTCTCTGTCAAAGTCTATTTGCGCATCGCCACGCGTCGGCGCCGTTGCGACGAGAGGATGAAAATGCGTGCACCCCTTCGATGCTTTGCTGGCGAGGAAGGTGGGGTCGCAAGACAACCTAAAGGACAACACCGCAGGGTTACCCCCTGCGGGTGTTGTTGATTGAGACTGCCTACGCGCACTCGCGCAGACTGCGGGCGGCAGCGATCATGTTTTCGAGCGCCGCTTTGGTTTCCGGCCAGCCGCGGGTTTTGAGGCCGCAATCGGGGTTCACCCAGAGGTGTTCCTTCGGCACCGACTGGAGCGCGCGCTTGAGTAGATCAATGATCTCATCGCGCGTGGGTATGCGCGGCGAGTGGATGTCGTAGACGCCGGGTCCGATGTGATTGGGATAGTGGAAGTTTTTGAACGCTTCCAAGAGTTCCATCTGCGAACGGGAAGTCTCGATGGTGATGACATCGGCGTCCATGGCCGCGACGTGGGCGATGATGTCGTTGAACTCTGAGTAGCACATGTGCGTATGGATCTGCGTTTCATCGCGCACGCCGGAAGACGCCAAGCGAAAGCTATCCACCGCCCAGCGGAGATAGTTTTCCTGGTCGGCCTGGCGTAACGGCAATCCCTCGCGGAGGGCCGGTTCGTCGATTTGAATGATACGCAGGCCCGCCTGTTCTAGATCGCGCACCTCGTCTCTAATCGCCAGGGCGATCTGTATCGCCGTGTCGCGACGGGGCTGATCGTCCCGCACGAACGACCATTGCAGGATGGTCACCGGCCCGGTCAGCATGCCTTTGACGGGTTTTTTGGTGAGCGACTGGGCATAGGCGCTCCAGCGTACCGTCATGGAGCCTTTGCGCGCCACATCGCCATAAATGATCGGCGGTTTGACGCAACGGGAGCCGTAGCTTTGCACCCATCCGTGCTGCATGAAGGCGCAGCTCTCCAGTTGTTCGCCGAAGTATTGCACCATGTCGTTGCGCTCGGCCTCGCCATGTACCACCACGTCCATCTCGATCTCCTCCTGCCAGCGGATCGCCCTCTCGATTTCCCGTTCGATAGCCGTTTCATAGGCCGCTACGGTGATCTCACCCCGGCGCAGTTGGGTGCGCAACTTTCTAAGATCGGCGGTTTGCGGAAACGAGCCGATGGTGGTGGTCGGGAACAGCGGCAATTTCAAAGCGTCGCGCTGTTTGCGCTGCCGTTCCGGGAACGGGCTTGCGCGCCGCAGATCGGCGGGGGTGAGGGCCGCAACCCGCGCTTGGATCGCTGGTTTGCGGATGGTTTTGGACGTCCGGACGCTTTCGATGGCCAGCATGTTTTCCACCAATTGCTTGGCGTATTGAGCATGCGTGTCCGGTGCTGCGAGACCGGCGACGGTCTTGACCTCATTGAGCTTCTGCCGGGCAAACGCCAGCCAGTTCTTGACCTCCCCTGGCAACATCACCTCATCCGTTTCCAGCATCAGATCGTAGGGTACGTGAAGCAGCGAGCAGGAGGGCGCCACCATCACGCGTTCGGCGCCGATGTTTTCGATCGCCTTGGTGATGAGTTCCAGGGAACGGGAGAAATCGTTTTTCCAGAGGTTGCGGCCGTCCACCACGCCCAGGGACAAGCTCAGTTCCTTCGGCGCGGCGGTCAACATGGCATCCAATTGATCCGGCGCCCGCACCAGGTCCACGTGCAAAGCGTAAACGGGCAGACTCACCGCCAACGCGGTGTTGTCGCGCAAACCTTCAAAATAAGTGGCGAGGATAACCTTCAGGTTCGGCACGGCCTCCCCAATCTGCGCAAAGGCGGTGCGGTATCCCGCGCGCGCCGCATCATCCAGATCCAGTGCGAGGCAAGGTTCGTCGATCTGGACGTATTCCGCGCCGGCTTCCGCGATCTTCCGCATCAGCTCGATGTAGACGGGCAGCAGCCGATCGAGCAAGTGAATACGGTGAAAGCCGTCTTCCTTTTCCTTTCCAAGTAGTAAATAGGTGACGGGTCCTATGAATACCGGCTTAGCGTTGATGCCGAGCACCTTGGCTTCCTTAAATTCCTCGATGGCCTTGAACGACCTCAAGGCAAAGGTCTGTTCTTTGGAAAACTCCGGGACGATATAGTGGTAATTAGTGTCGAACCATTTCGTCATCTCCATGGCGATGAGATCGAGGCCGCCTTTCTGATAGCCACGCGCCATGGCGAAATAAATCTCCAGATCCGGGCATCCGGCAAGCGGCGCGTAACGGGGCGGCACAGCGCCTAGCATGAGTGTCATGTCGAGCACCTGATCGTAGAAGGAAAAATCGTTGCAGGGGATGAGATCGATCCCGGCCTTCTGCTGGGCCTGCCAATGCACCTGTCTCAGACGCTTGCCGGTGGCGACCAGATCGTCGAGCGTCACCTGCCCTGCCCAGTAACGTTCGCACGCGTTTTTGAGTTCCCGGTATTTGCCGATGCGGGGTAACCCAGATTGTGGGTTGTGATCATTGCTTCTCCTCTCCAAAAGAATCGCGTGGCAAATACTCATGATGTGATCCGCAGGAAAGGGAACGAGCACTAGAAAAAAGCCCGGTCACGGGGCCGGTAGTTTATTACGCCCGACCGATAGCCTCCGCGGAAGCATCGCTGTTGCGGATAAGGTAGGTCTCCTGGCTTGTAACAGCTTTCGCCGCCCTTCCCGACCTTCTGGTCAGTGGACATCGTCGGGCGAAAGCTTTCGTGTTACTTACAGTTGCGCGTCAGCTCGTGATTTGCACACGATTCCCTGTTACTTCGCGGTTAAGCGAAACCTTATCCTTTCGTCAGTTTAAAGGAACGCCAGTTGTTCAAGCAACCCCAAACTAGACCGCACTTCATCTTCCCGGGACATCGCCCCATAGATACTTATGCAATTGGATCTGGAAGCGCACGGGAAGTCTGTCGGCTAAGATCCAGTCGGCCAGAAGCGCGGGCGCTAGGTGTCCGCTGGCGGGGGAAAACAAGACTTCGCAGCAGTCAGGCAGATGAAATCGCGTCAAGGTCTCTTTAGCCCAATCGTAGTCGGAACGATCGCAAATCACGAACTTGACCTGGTCGTGCTCGCAAAGCAAACGGAGATTTGCATAACGGTTTTTATTCGTCTCGCCGGAACCCGGCGTCTTTAGATCCAACACTTTCATTACCCGCCGGTCGACCGCGGAGACATCCACGGCCCCACTGGTTTCTAAGGAGACCGCAAAACCTGCATCGCACAGGCGCCGAAGAAGCACGGGGCAAGAACGCTGAGCTAAGGGTTCACCCCCGGTTACCGTGACGTAGTGTGCTTGATAACGCGTGACCTCGTGTAGTACTTCGTCTAGAGACATGTTTCGGCCGCCATGAAAGGCATAAGCGGTATCGCAGTAGTGGCAACGCAATGGACAACCCGTAAGGCGTACAAACACGGTGGGCAGTCCGACCCGATTGGTCTCACCCTGCAGCGAATAGAAAATTTCGGTGACCCGGAGCAGGGAGCCAGGTTTCGTGCCCTCTCCGATCGGCGTAGAGACTTGGATCTCAAGCCTGCGTGTGCTCATCAGGGGAGCGCTAAGCGTTGCAGCCTTTCTTCCGCCAGCTTGGCAGCCGTGGAGCCCGGATAGCTTTTGATCAGTTCCTGCAGCTTGGCTTTAGCTTCGGCCTTTTGCCCCAACTCATCGTAACTGTAGGCAATCTTGAGCAAAGCATGGGGGACCTTCGGACTGTCCGGATAGGCCTGCATCAGCTTGGAGTATTCCATGATCGCTGGATCGAATTTTCGCGTCACATAGTACGCTTCACCGACCCAATATTGCGCGTTGTCCGCAAAGGCGCTGTTGGGGTATTGGGCAAGGAAGCCGATAAACCCCGCGATGGCGTTATCGTATTGTCCGGCTTTAAGCAAACCGAAGGCTTGCTGGTACGTCTCCTTCTCCGCCTCCGGGGCGTTCGGCGAAAGCTCGATGTCCGCCCCTGTAGCAGGGATAGGCCCGGCGAGTGGACCTTGTGCCGGGGCCATGGCCTCAGTGGTGGCGGCAGGTGCGGGGCTCGGTAGAGCCCCAGCATCAAGCCCGGCGGGCGGGTTCCCATCCGCCGACTCGAAGGTTTGCAGCCGCCGGTCTAGATCGCCTGAGATCTCCTGTTGACGTTTTTCCAATTGCTGCAGGCGGTGGCCTTGCTCTTCGAGCTCACCGCGCAAAGCCCGAACTTCCCGTTGCAGCGACTCAACTTGGTTTAACAAGGTGAAAAGTCCCTGGTTGGTCGTCGGCATTGTGGATGGTTGATCCTCATAGCCTTGTCCGGGCTCGACCACAGGCGCCCATTCTTCGGCCGACGAAGACAGCGCCATGACCCACAGCGCCATGATCGCCGTTAAGCGGTGTGTTGCCTGTAACATCGTTTATTCCTAGTACACGAGCTCCGCGCGGCGGTTGATGGCATAGGCCTGCTCCTCGTGGCCCTCGGCTACGGGACGTTCCTCACCGTAAGTGAGCGTTCGGACCTGAGCGTTGGACGCGCCGACCAAAACCAACTGTCGGCTTACCGCCTGTGCCCGGCGCTCGCCCAGGGCCAGATTGTACTCTCGCGAACCCCGTTCGTCCGTATGCCCCTCGAGCGTCAGAACGGCATTCGGGTTCTGGGTCAAATGCTGTGCATGGGCTTCGATCACCGGCTGGTACTCTGGCTTCACCTCGCTGCTGTCGTAGTCGAAGTAGATCACGCGCACCGATAGACGGCCTTCGGGATCATTCAAGCCACCGGTCCGCAGACCGCCGCTCTCATCCACCCCATGGGTGCGTGCGCCCGCCGCGTCTCCCGGCTCACCCTCTGTGACCGTGCCTTCGTCCGAGGTACGGGTAAACTCCTCCGCGCTCTGGCACCCTAAAAGCAAAGCGGTTGTGATCGCGATGGATAAAAACACTAGGACTTTTTTCATAGTCGCTTACCTCCTCGATTGAACGAAAAACATATACTACCGGCGAAGCGGTCCCCACGCCGGTTCCCTCACCTCACCCTGCGACGCTGCAAGGCGCTGTCGCACAGTGCCATCTACGGAAATCACCGCCAGCTCCGTGCCGCGCGCTCCCACCGTCGCGTAAATGATCCTATTGCCGTTCGGCGCAAAACTGGGTGATTCGTCTAAACGCGAGTCGGTGAGCACGCGCAGATCGCGGCTCGCGAGCTCCAATACGGCGATGCGGTAACTCCCGCCCTCACCATGCACCAGCGCCATCAAACGGCCGTCATGGGAATAGCTGGACCGTGCGTTATAAGGCCCCATCCCCAGCGTGATCCGCTCTGGAGAACCGCCGTTCGCGGCCACTTGGTAAACTTGCGGTGTTCCCCCGCGATCGGAGGTAAACGCGATCAAGCGGCCATCCGGGGACCAAGCGGGCTCGGTGTCAATCGCCGGATCATCGGTTAGCCGCTGCAAGCGGCGCCCCGCCAGAGTCAACACATAGATTTCAGGGTTGCCATCCTTAGACAAGGTCATGGCAAGCCGGCGCCCGTCCGGGGACCAAGCGGGAGCGCTGTTTATGCCGGGGCCGGCGGCCACCGCTTCTCTGTGACCGGTGGCTATGTGCTGCACATAAACCGTGAGATCCTTGCCTTCGAAGGAAACATATGCAAGCTTGCGCCCGTCCGGCGACCAAGCGGGAGACAGGATCGGATCCGCCGACTCCAGCAAGGTCTTGGGATTGTAGCCATCGGCATCGGCAAGCTGTAGCTGATACACGGCCTTACCGCGCGTGTCCT
>JBOIEE010000109.1:0-3044 GCA_050740975.1 Gammaproteobacteria bacterium
CCTCCCACCAAGGGATGCAACAGCATCTCCCGCTCTTCTGGCTGCAATTCGGGACCCACGAGGTCCAGCATGATCGGCCCTAAGCTTTTGGGTTCCACGGGTTTAACGGATCCTAAAGTCAGAATGAAGCTCAATGACAACGGATCCGCTACGCACAGCGCTTACCCTGGCCAGCTCAGGCCCTTGCCAGAGCCACTCGTGTAAGGCGGTGACTGCGGCGTCATCACCGCAGGCCAGCACCTCCACCCGCCCGTCGCTTAAGTTTCTGACCCAACCTGTGAGCTTGAGGCGTTCCGCTTGTTGTTGGGTATGGGCACGGAAGTAAACCCCTTGTACCCTCCCCGAAACCAAGAAGCGTTTGCACGCCATCAACAGCTTCCCCTGGCGCTCCCGTTGGAGCTTGCCGCTTGCTTGCAGACCCCACCGTTTCCCTGCATGATGGGGCAGCGAATAAAAATAATATAGGTCGCTCGTTTCACTATGGACAACACGCTGATATTCACCTGCGAGATCGCTGTACGTTGGGGCGACATGGATGCCGTTGGTCACGTGAACAACGCCGCCTATTTTACCTATATGGAACAGGCGAGGGTGGCTTGGCTAGAGAGTGTCGGCTTGGCCGAGGTCGTGAATCGCCCTCAGCACGGGCCCGTGATCGTGAGCGCTGCTTGTGAGTACAAGCAAGCCATCGTGTATCCGGCGACACTGTGGGTCAAAATGTATGCGGGTCCGCCGGGCCGCTCCAGCTTCGAGACGCGCTACGAGATTATGGATCGTAATACGCCGGGGCGGCTATACGCCCTTGGCAAGGCCCAGGTTGTGTGGGTCGACCACGAACAAGGCCGTTCCATGCCCATTCCGCCGGCGATCCGTGCGTTATTGCCACATTCCCCGGCACCATCCGAAAATCGGGTTTAGATTCTCGCAATCCTTGATTAAGCACCCCACTGCCGTCAGAACCGTGCAGAGCCATTTATCATTTTTTCACCGCTGAAACAAAATAGGTCCATGCGCTTAACTCAAGAGCGGATGACAGGCGCAGAGCGACGTGCTGGCGTAGCCTTGGCCGGGATCTATTTTTTGCGCATGCTCGGGTTGTTTATCATCTTGCCGGTGTTCTCCTTGCAAGCGCAAGCGCTTTCGGGGGCTACCCCACAGCTCATCGGGCTCGCGCTCGGCGCCTACGGATTGACCCAGGCAGTGTTCCAGATCCCCTTCGGCATGCTGTCCGATCGTCTGGGGCGCCGGCCGGTGATCGCGATGGGTTTGGCTATATTCGCTGCCGGCAGTGTGCTGGCGGCCTTGTCCGATGGGATCTATGGAGTCCTCTGCGGGCGGGTATTGCAAGGCACGGGGGCCATTGCCGCTACGGTCATGGCCCTAGCCGCCGACCTCACTCGTGAAGAGCAGCGTTCCAAAGTGATGGCCTTTATCGGTATAAGCATAGGCGCCGCGTTCATCGCCGCGTTCATCGTCGGTCCTGTGGTCAACCAATGGGAGGGCTTAAAGGGACTGTTTTTTCTTGCGGCCCTGCTTGCGGTTGTGGCCATGGCCCTTTTGCGCTGGGGTGTGCCAAGTGGCGGGGAGTCGCATTTTCACCGTGAATGCCAATCTGAGCTTAACCAGATCCCGGCCTTGTTAAAGGACCGGCAGTTGTTGCGCCTCAATGCCGGGATATTGCTATTGCACGCACTTCTGACCGCGACCTTCATCGCCGTACCCTTGTATTTGCGCGACCGCATCGGCTTAGCAAGCGGCCAGCACTGGCAGATTTACCTGCCGGTATTCCTAAGCTCTGGGTTCTTGATGTGGCCGTTCATCCTGCTGGCGGGACGGGCTGGGCGCCTCAAGCTCGCTTTTATCGTTGCTTTGGCCTTATTAGGGTGCTCGGCGTTGGGCATGTATGCTGGTTTCTCGGGATGGCTGGCATTCGCCTTACTTTTGGTCGGTTTCTTCACCGCCTTTAATTTTCTAGAGGCGAGCCTTCCGGCCTTGATCTCCCGGGTGGCTCCCGCCGATCGCAAGGGCACGGCGCTGGGGATCTTCTCCGCCTGCCAGTTTGTGGGAGCGTTCCTGGGAGGAGCATTGGGGGGCTGGTGTCACGCTCATTGGGGTTTGGACAGCGTGTTCTTGCTTTGTACGGTGCTGGTGGTGATTTGGCTCGCGTTGGCCATCACCATGAGCACACCGCGCTACGTGCGCAACCACATGATCCGTCTCGGCCCGCTCAACGAGGTGGAAGCGGACCAGCTGCGGGACCGTCTCTCGGCTCTGCCGGGTGTTGCGGAGGTGGTGGTGATTGTCAGCGAAGGGGTGGCGTACCTGAAGATCGACCCGGAGACGGCCGATCTTGAGACCCTGACGCAATTCGGTCGCTCGACTCCGATCTCTACCGCTTAACAGCAACGAAGGGTCGATAGGCCGTCCGTAACAAACAGAACGATGTACTGTTCGCCGCGCCGCTGACTGTTCTGGATTTGTTGCTCGATCTTATTGCACGCTAAGCCTATGACTGTCGTCAACTATCCTTTTCAAGGTATCATGCGAAGAGTGTACGAGTAGGAGGAAGGCAAATGGCCAGTAGAGGTTTAAATAAGGTAATGTTGATCGGGAACTTAGGTGCCGATCCGGAAGTGCGATACTCGCCGAGCGGAATGGCGGTTGCCAATGTACGCCTGGCCACCAATGAAAGCTGGCGCGACAAGGAGAGCGGGGAGACCCAAGAACGTACCGAGTGGCATCGCGTCGTGTTCTTCGGGCGCCTCGCCGAGGTGGTAAAGGAGTACCTGCATAAAGGCTCCCAAATTTACGTCGAAGGGCGGCTGCAGACCCGCAAATGGCAGGATAAAGACGGGCAAGATCGTTACAGCACCGAGATCGTCGCCAATGACATGCAGATGCTGGGTGGCCGTGGCGGAACCGCAAGCTTCGACGATGCTCCACCGCAGGAAGCCGAACCGGACACCGCGCCCAGCCAAGCGAAAAAACCCAGCAGCGTGACAGATGAGGATTTCGACGACGACATACCGTTTTAGGTTCATGCT
>JBOIEE010000110.1:0-4224 GCA_050740975.1 Gammaproteobacteria bacterium
GTTTTTCTCCCACTTCCAACAAGGGTTTGGGAATATTCTCGGTCAGGGGCCGCATGCGCTCACCCTTGCCTGCGGCCAGAATGATCGCCTTCATGCACCACCCGGTTCCAAGCGAGGCACAACCTCATTAGCAACAAATTCTCCCAGGGCGGCGATCGAGGGATGGCGTGCCGCGATCTCGACCACATAGCTCAGGGTACGAGGTAGGTCTTGCAAATACCCCGATTTCCCATCCCGGTGGTACAGGCGACAGAAGATCCCCGCTGCCTTCAAGTGGCGCTGAACTCCTATCAGGTCAAAACAGCGTGTAAACTCTTGCTCCGCCATATCCGACAGCAAACGCAACGTTCTCGCTTGGCGAAAATAATCGCGACACCACGAATTCACCCGATCCTCGGGCCATTTAATGTAACAATCCCGCAACAACGAGACCAAATCATAGGTTATGGGTCCAAGCACAGCGTCCTGGAAATCCAAGATCCCCGGATTTTGCTCTCCAGTGCACACCAGATTGCGGGAGTGGTAATCTCGATGCACAAAGACGCGCGGTTGCTGCGAAAAACATTTCGATAACACGTCGCAGCTTGATATGAGCCAGTTTTCTTGTTTCGTGGTGAGATGCAGCCCTAAGTGGTGCGCGATCAACCAATCGCGAAACAGCGCCAGCTCACTTTGTACCAATTCGCTTCCATAGACCGGCAGCTGGTCCGTTTGGGCTCGCCTTTGCATGAGAAGCAAGGCTGCTATGGCATCTCCATAAAGCCGGTCGGCGTTGTCCGCACATAGCTGGTGCAGGTAGAGGCTGGTACCGAGATCCGTGAGCAGCAGAAAGCCCCGCTCGCAATCGGCCGCCTCGATTCGGGGGACATTCAGGCCTGCTTGCCGCAAGCGCTGTGCGACGGTGAGGTATGGCCCGCAGTCCTCCTGGTGTGGGGGAGCGTCCATTACGATAAAGGTATGTGCGCCGTTTTGCATTTTTATTCGGAAGTAGCGGCGGAAACTGGCGTCGGCAGAAGCCGGTTCGATAACAAAGGGCCGATGTCCAAGAACTTGGTGCAGCCATTGACTGATTTCTTGAAGGCGGGTATCCATGCGGAAGTTGCTACCTGGAGGTCCTGATGCAAGGATATCAGATCCTAGTTTGCGCCCTAGCACTGTTTGCAGCCAGTCGCTATCAGCGGATTTAAAGGCGTGCAACAGCGCATAGGCACCCGTGTTCCTTCCAGCGTCATAGCAAGGGCAAAACGCGTTCGCCTCATAGTTTTCGATGTGGACGGCGTTTTGACCGACGGCCGCCTGTTTCTGAGCGACCAAGGAAAGGAGAGCGTATGTTTCGACGTTAAGGACGGGTTGGGTCTCGTCATGTTGCGCGACAGCGGCCTAGAATTAGCCGTGATCTCCGGAAGAAAATCAACTATTGTCGCCGATCGAATGGAGGAACTGGGCGTTAAGCACGTTTATCTGGGTTGCGTTGATAAGTTGCCCGTGTTTCTAAGCCTCTTGGAGCGTCTGGGCGTAAGCAGCGCACAGGTAGCGTATGTCGGTGATGATCTCCCCGATTTGCCGATCATGCGCCGGGTTGGTCTGGCAGTTGCGGTTGCGGACGCGGTGGAGCGGGTTACTGCGGTTGCACACTGGCAAACCACAACCCAGGGAGGACGGGGTGCGGTGCGTGAAGTCTGTGAGTTCATCTTGTCGGCGCAGGGGCGGCTTGAGACGCAACTCGCGCGGTTCTTGCTCCCACGTTAGTCACCCGGCCTTGCCAGCGCGAGCTCGCTCAATCGCGATTTTAACCCTGTTGCTCGGTGTGGGGCTAACAAGTTGGACCTTACAGAGCCTGGACGAGGAGGCGGTGGGGCGCCAACCCAAGGAAAGCCCCGACCCGGACTCCTATATAGAACATTTCGTGCGCACCGCGATGGACGAGGAAGGGAACATCGCAACCCAGCTGCGCGCCCCGTATATGGCCCATTTCCCCGTCGATGGCCGCAACGAGCTGACGAAACCCACCCTGGATGTGTACAATGCGAGAGGAAAACCTTGGCACGCGAGCGCGGACCGAGCATGGGTGAGTGGCGCCGAGGATGTGATTTTGCTATTCGGAAAAGTTCATCTTTGGCGCGAGGATAGCTCTGGTAACCGCGAGTGGGACCTGTACAGCGCCAAGATGCGCGTGCTTCCAAAGCAAGAATATGCTGAAACAAAGGATCCCGTCACTATCGTTGGAAAGAACACGGTAACCCGCTCTGTGGGTTTGAAAGCCGACCTTATTCGGGACCGCCTTGAGCTATCAAGCAGAGTCAGGAGCCGACATGAAGTCAGGTCGGATCGTTAAGTCGGCGATACTGCTCGCTGGGATCATAATGGCTGCCGATGGGTATGCGTTATCCACCGACCGCGAACAGCCCATCGAGCTAGAAGCAGACTTTGGAGAAATCGATGATCAGGCGCAGGTCACGACGTATCGAGGAAACGTGGTTGCCACCCAAGGAAGCATGCGGTTCACCGGCGATACCTTGACTATTCATTATAACGATCAGCGTAAAGCAGAAAAGGTATTGTTGCAGGGCAAGCCCGCAACCTACCGGCAGTTGCTCGATCCTGAAGACGAGTACACCGAAGGGGAGGCGCTGACGATCGAATACCACGCTCAGCAGGAATTACTCGTTCTAATCGAGAACGCCAAGTTGACCCAGGGGGCTAAGCTGTTTAAGGGGCACCGCATAGACTACGACGTTAGGCGAAACTTGCTCAAAGCGCGTAAGGCTACACCCGAGGAATTAGCCAGAGAACCCAGCTCGCAGGGCGAGCGGATTAAAGTGATCCTGCCACCCGCGAAGAAAGACAAGGCCCAGTAGGAAACGTTAAATGCTGGATGCCCTCGTTTTTGTGCCCCGCGTTGTCGGGTAAGACTATCGCTCACGCGCCGCTTTGGGTGCGAGCGCTCTGTTGGTACGGTGCCCAAAAATCGGGCAAGCGATGAGCGTATTATCCGCAGAGCACCTTGCTAAGGCTTATCGCTCCCGGCGGGTGGTAAAAGACGTTAGCGTCGTGGTCTCTAGTGGTGAGATCGTCGGCCTGCTGGGACCGAACGGGGCGGGGAAAACCACCAGCTTTCTTATGATGGTCGGGTTGATACCGGCCGATGGTGGGAAAGTGACCCTCGATCGAGCCGATATCACGCATCTGAGAATGGACCGCCGCGCGCGCATGGGAGTGAGTTATCTTCCGCAAGAGAGCTCGATTTTTCGCGGGCTGACGGTGGAGCAGAACATACTGGCCGTGCTGGAAACGTTGCCCGAGTTATCCCAAGAGGCTCGCCATCAACGGCTCGAGCAGCTATTAGAACAGTTCAAGATCAGCCATCTGCGCCAGCAGCGGGGGGCAAACCTTTCTGGGGGCGAGCGCCGACGAACCGAGATCGCGAGAGCACTTGGAAGGCAGCCCAGGTTTCTTTTGCTCGATGAGCCTTTCGCCGGCATCGATCCGCTTTCCCTGCTTGACATCCAGCGCGTCGTCAAGCACTTGCGAAAATGGGGGATAGGTGTGTTGATCACTGATCACAACGTTCGTGAAACCTTAAAGATTTGTGACCGCGCTTATATCGTGATCGACGGAAAAACCGTGATGGATGGCCCCCCTAAGGTAATCTTGCAACACCAACGAGTGCGCGACGATTATCTAGGAGAGGAATTTACCTTATAAGGGCATGGGCACGCGTGTGCACCAAGGTGACAAGCACAATGGAGACTTTGGCCACGTACCCGCTCTGGTGAGGCAGAGACCTACGCTGAACCCAGAGTCGCGATAAAATACTTCTGCGAAGCCTCTTTTCTTATTAAACTTAGGCTTAGAAGGGCGAAACCGACGTATGAGAGCGAACATAACGATCTAGGTTCCTAATGAAACAATCGCTGCAACTCCGCTTAGGTCAAAACTTGACCATGACGCCACAATTGCAGCAGGCGATCCGCCTGCTGCAATTGTCAAGCGTCGAATTGAGTATGGAGGTTCAGCAAGCTCTTGAGTCCAATATGATGTTGGAGCCGGCCGATGATGCCGATCCGGCAACGGAACACGAGTTCGGGGCGAATTCGCAGAGCGGCGAGACCCAGCAACAGGATGCGGTCGAAACGCCCACGGAGACGGAGTTGGATGCAGCCCTCAGTGGAGAAGATCAAGACATACCATCCGAGCTTGCGGTAGACAGCGCCTGGGAAGACA
>JBOIEE010000111.1:0-4782 GCA_050740975.1 Gammaproteobacteria bacterium
GCATTGACGCGCCAGTTCATCTCAAAGTCCTTGGGAGTAATTTCTTCAACTGTTCCCCACGATCCAGAGCCGGCGTTATAGATGAGGGCGTCGACGTCACCGAATCCCGTGCGGATCTGCCCAAAGGCTTGTTCGACTGACGCCGGATCCGTCACGTCGCACGCATAGGCCTGCGCGCCATCGAGTTCATGGGCGAGTGTCTGGCTGAAATCGGTGGTGCGCGCGAGCAACGCGACACGGTAACCTTCTTTAGAAAACCGTCGGGCGATGGCCGAGCCATTGCCCGGTCCTACACCGACGACTGCGCAGATCGGTTTGCTCATAATGGGTCTCCTGTCGGCGCTAGGGGGATCTCCCGCCATCAAACACCAAAAGTACGTCAGTTATCGTCTGATTTTTTTAAATATGAACAACTGAGCAACAAGCCGCGAAACGGTTTGACTTCGGTCTGGTCTGGATCACGTGCCGACGCACTCTCAGAGATCATCGCCGTGACCAGCGGCCAGGCAAAGGCCGTGAGATCTCTGCGTTCTTTAACGTTCCGTGGGACCCAACAGCGCATCAGTCTGTGCTATCGCAGATGCTTGTGCGCCGGTTCGTAGAACGTGACCCCTTCGAGTGCCGTCATGTCCTGATCGCGGCCGCGCAACTCTATCACGTTGCGATCTGGGTCACGTATAAACACCGAAACATGCCCGTCACCAAAGGTGACTGGGCCTTGACTGATGCGGATGCTGCGTTGCTCAAGACGCTCGATCCCATCCTTGATGGAATCGACTCGCAACGCCACGTGGGTGTACCCCGGGTATTTTTTATCGACATCCATGAGGATGTTTTTGTTTTCATTGGCGTCGTCACCGTTGGTGATGAGATTGATTTCAACGCCCTGGTTGTTTTTGATGATGATCACGTCGTCGTACTCGACTTGCGAGAATACTTCAAAACCCAGCAGCTTGTAGAACTCGATCGCGCGCTGGGCATCCATCACCCGAATACCGATGTGGTCGACTTGTGTGATCTCGATCATTCTTGCCACACTTCTCCTGTTTTAAACAAGAACCTCACCGAATTCGCTCGTCACGGTATCGGGCATCGATCTCAGTGATGCTCGAACCGGAAGCGGCGCGGCCAGTGAACACGCGGTAGAGCATGCCACCCATGATAACCGGGTTTTCCGACACTGGAGTCATCTTCTCCTATAATACTCGTCCACCAGTCACACAATCTCGCTAACACCGAAGAGCAGGGAAACCGATGAACTTGGCAACCCTAGCCGAGCGAAGTATCGAAGCGTTTGGCACGTTTGACTTCTTGATTTTCGAAGGGAAGCACTACAGCAATCAAGACATGGTGCGTCTTTCTCGGCGGTGTGCGAATGCGATGCAGAGCTTGGGGCTGAGCTCCGGCGAGCGGGTTATGGTATTGCTGCCCAATTGCCCGCAGGTACTCATCGCCTATCTCGCTTTGCTGCGTTTAGGGCTGGTGATCGTGCCCGTGACCTGGGGCATCGGCCCGCTCGAGTTGGAACGCATCCTCAGCGACTCCAAGCCCGCGGCCGTGATCAGCAGCGAGCGATCCTTGGGTTTAATCAACGAGCTTGCGAAAAGCGCCACAGCGCTAAAGCATATCATCTTGATCGACGCTCCTAATCTCGAAAACACCCTGTTCTTCGATGATCTAATTGCGGGGACAGCAGAAACATTCGACACCGCGGAGACAGCGAGTGACAAGCTGGCGATGCTCCTTTACACCGCCGGCACTACCGGCACCCCTAAGGGCGTGATGCTGACCCACGGGAACCTCTACAGCAACGCTGAGGCTGCGAGCCGGTTAGTAGAAAGCCCGGGGCAAGTAGCCATCGGCGTGCTGCCGCTGTCCCATTCGTATGGGCTTACGGTGATGAATACCGGCTTTCTGACCAAGACGACGGTCGTCTTGATGCGCGCCTATGATACGGAAGAGGCTTTCAGGCTGATTGAAAGGTATAAAATCAATGCGATGACGGCAGTGCCCACGAGAGTATCGTTGATGCTCAATCATCCCGCTGTCGATAGGTACGATCTCAGTTCCTTACAAACGGTCGGATGCGGGGCGGCACCCTTGTCTCCGGAAGTCTTGCAGGCGTTTATGAGGCGGTTCAAGTGCGAGGTGCGCGAAGGCTATGGGCTTTCGGAAGCCGCGCCGATCGTGAGCGCCCATCGGCCGGGGCGCCCGATCAAAGCCGGCTCCGTGGGCGAGCCATTACCGGGAGTCTCGGTGCGGATCGTCGACAAAGAGGGAAAGGATCTCCCCGCGGGCGCGATCGGGGAACTTTTGGTGCGGGGCCCGAACGTCATGAAAGGCTATTATGGGCTCGCGGAAGAAAGCGCACAGACCTTACGCGAGGGATGGTTGCACACGGGCGATATGGCCCGCCAGGATGGCGATGGTTACCTCTACCTGGTGGAGCGCAAGAAAGACCTCATCCTTAGGGGTGGGTTCAATATCTATCCCCGCGAGGTCGAAGAGGTCATCATTCGCCATCCCGGCGTCCTGGAGGTCGCGGTCGTCGGAGTGCCCGATGCCGTATTCGGAGAGGAGGTGGCCGCGGTTGTGGTGGTAAAGGAGGGCGAGAGTTTGACGGAGGAGGAGTTGCTCCGCTTTTGCCAGGAGCGCCTGGCAAAAAATAAGTCACCCCGTTTTGTGCATTTTGCCTCAGAGCTCCCGAAAAATGCCATCGGTAAGGTCATGCGCAAGGAGTTACGGAAACGGTTCAGAGAAGCCGCGCGTAAGGACGTCATGAGCAGACCAGAATGAAGCGGCGTGATCTACTACGATACGGCTTGGGCGTGTCGGCTGTTGCCTTTGGCGGACCAATGGCCGCTGCGGAAATGTGTTCTCCGACCGAACCCGATATAAAAGGCCCTTTCTACATCTCGGGGGCTCCGCATCGCACGGTCCTTGCCGGGCCTGAAGAGCCGGGCGAACGTATCGTCATTCGAGGAAGGGCCTTCGCCGCCGACTGCCAAACCCCACTTACAGGGGCGCTACTCGATGTCTGGCAAGCAGATGCTAACGGGCACTATCATGATGAGAACGAAAACTACCGGCTTCGAGGCCAAATGAACACGAACGATCAGGGTGTCTACGAATTCAGTTCGATACGGCCCGGTCGCTACACGCTCGAAGGCGGCTTCAGGCCCGCCCATATACATTTCACTGTCCGCCATCCCGACTGTGAGCCACTGACAACACAGTTGTACTTCAAGGGAGATCCGTACCTTGCGCCGAACGATGCTTGCGGCGACGCATGCAAGTCTAATGACACAAATCGGATCATCGAGCTCACAAGAACTGGAAAGGACGGCAGGAGGGCGTGGTTTGAGGGTAGATTCGATATTGTTCTGAAGCCAGCAGGATCCACGCGTTAGCGAAGGTGTGCTCCATCGGCGTAACGGGGGCAAAGAAGGCCAGAGTGAGAGGGCTGCTTCATCAAGGCTGGATAGATAGCGAAGTAGGTGCGCTGCTAGCCGTCCGTGCTTCCACCACGAAAAAGAGTCAGGTCCCTGCAATAAGGTCCCGGCATCCAACCTGTCACCTATAAGCTCACGCTCAGCACTAACGGTTCTCATAACGTCGCGGAGTATCCTCAGGTAAGGCGAATCACGTAGAACATGCTGCCGCTGTCCTTGTCTGAGAGGAAACCGTTCCGGCTTGTCACGGTACCCTCCAGTGGCCCCGAACTCTGGGGCACAGTGGCTTGGGCTTGGTAGGGCGCAAAATGCACGCGCACCCCACCAAGCCGCTCACATGCGGCCCCGGTCCACTGATTGGTCGCTTCGACCACCACGAACGCGTAGCGGAGCGCCTGGTAATGTGCCGCCGTGGCGGCCACGAGCTCGAAGGTGTGCGCTTTTGCGAGCGCATCGGAGCGCGCCACCATGAAATGGTGGCCCACCCTCCGCTGGGCATACGCTACCCGAAAGGGCGGATATTGAGTGCCAAGCGCGATCAGCGCCGCTGCGTCCTGGGCACTGAGTAGGGTGAGCACGGGCTCCACGAACATGAGGACGGCAGAGAGGAACGGATCGTCTCGGCGCAACTCGGGCTGCGCATCGAGAGGGGGCATCGGCGCGTTGAGTGCGGCGCCGATGACTTGCCCCGTCGGGTCCACAATGGCGAGGGATTGGGCCAATGCTTCCGTGTTGAGCTGAATGGAGGACCGCGGGCTGGCGGGGTCGGTCAGCACGAGCAACCGGATGAACCAATACAGGAGCGTTCCTGTGCTCCAGGGGCCAAATGGCTCAGTGCCGAACGGGTCGGTATGTCGCACCTTAAGCAGTTCTGCGGGTGGATATTTGGGCGGCTGGAGGTGACGGGCCATCGGTTCGCGTCGTGCGAATGAGGTTGCCATCACCCGCGCCATCTCCAGCACTTGGGTTGCGGCCAGTCGCTTGGCGGCGATCGGTGTGTACTGCCGACTGCGGTAGGGATGGGCCTGCGCCAAGTCGACCCGCGGTAAGAGCTCCGGAAGCGCTTGGAGGCCGTGCTGCGCGACGTCTCTGGCGCGAGGATATGTGCAATAGGGCAATGAGCACGGACCAGTAGTACTGTCGAATGCTCTGTGATCGCTCGTCATGCAACTGCCCTCTTCGTTATCAGGTAAGCTGGTACGAAACGCTCGCTTTAGGAGGAACTCCACACCGCCCAAGCAACGGGAACGAATGCTACGAGCAGACTGGGTTTCTGCCGAGCGGCATGTTTAGTTTTCCTCCAGAAAAGTCGAGGACGACGGAGGAACAC
>JBOIEE010000112.1:0-10294 GCA_050740975.1 Gammaproteobacteria bacterium
TATGCCGAAGCGCTCCATGTGCACCGGATGGCTCACGCCGTTTCCGGGACGGCTGTACCAGATCCCAAACTTCTTGCAGGCGCTGCGCAGAAACAGATGATCGTCCGGATTTTTGAAATCGGTTTGGAGCAGGTTGTGATCGACGTATTGCGCGGAGAGCTCGGTCTTGACTCGGGAAAGATTCATCGCTTCGAGCTCGAGCATCACCAGGGTTCCGGTGGCATCCTGGGTGAGCGTTTGGTCAATCTTGAGGCCGATCTCTTGGCCCGCTTCCATTCGCCCTTCGACCAGATGGCTGCCGATCAACTTTTGACTGACATTCTTGCTCATGCCGTCACCTCGCTTGTTGCAACCTTCGAAACAACATTCATTGGACAATCGAGCGGCTCATGGACGCCCCTTTTCCTCGTGTTCCACTTCGCGCCCACGTTAAGATCTCGGTTCGCCCAACCATCGAGCCGATGGTCGATCAACGGTCAAGGCCGGATCCATGAGGACGACATCGATCGCCTGGCCGGCCTTGAAGCTGAACCCGGTGGGCTTTTCAAAATGAAAGGCTATCGTGCCTTCCGCAACTTCTTCGCGCTTTTTGAGCGTCACTTTATAAACACTCATGCGTGCCTCCTGTTACTCGGAGTTGGGGACTTTGGCCCCGCCATGCTTCCCCGCGGAAGCCAACTATTGGTGCGGGTATGCACGGATCGCTGAAAAAAACTCACGCATTTTGCAAAAAAGGTTACTGCGAAGCGGCTAAGGAAATCCAACTTGGTCAAGATCGGTAACTGTCGAGGGGATGCGTTCTGGTACCAGATTTCAAGGGCCTCCGGAATTACAAGTAACGTCAGACTGCTTCTCGGGTTTCCAACCTAGGGAACCGCCTGGTTCACGTTCGTCGCCACACTTCAACCCCTTCCTGCTGGATTTGCTTGAACGCCGCCACAAGAGGGAAGTATTCCTCCCAGTCCTTGCAAGTGGCAAACAACGGGCGGATGTTGACATTGTGTCTTGCCGCAACGCTTGAAAGCACGTCCAGGGCAGCCCGATACTCCTTGTCCGACGGATAGTGATCTGTGATCACCGCAATATGAAGCGTCGATGGATCCTTCGCTACGTCCTCGTCGTCCGGTGCGTAAAATACGACTCGCTCGATGGGCAATCCATCTCTAAGCAACTGGGTTGCCTCATCGAACACGGCCCGTTGCCCAGTAGTAAGCACGATGCCCGCCCGGCGTTCCTTCCTTTTAGTGAAATTCCACCACACGCGGCTGCGATCGCTGACGGCGGTCTGTGAGCGGGCATTCAGCGGCTTCAAGACGGTGTTTGTTGGAGTGGATAGGGTTTCGTGGGCTGATCGCACCTACACCCATATTGGTAAGAGCATAGATTCAAGTAGGAACTCTAGATCGTGGCCATTGGGCTCAAGAATGCGTATGGCGACAAGCCGACAAAGAACGACCGTTGCCGCGTGCTGGTCGACCGCGTGTGGCCGTTTGCACCTTCTCTTCTTGAGTAAGCTGGTAATTCATTTCAAACTTTCTTTCCTTTGCTACAACTCGCCCGTTAGGCCGGTAAGGCGCCCTTGAGGTCCGCCGGCGCAAATGGGCCCGGTTCGGCGATCAATCGGCGAGCCGCTTCGATCTGCTCCCACACGTTCCACAGTAGAACACCGCGCACCCGCCCATCTTGGAGGTAATAGACAACCCCTTTGCGGTAGGGATCTTGCCAGTCGCTCACGGTCTCGAGCCGCGAGTCCAACTCCCCTACTGCTTCGTAACCAAGCTCAAAGAGATCCGAGTAAAAGAACGGCAGGTAATCATAAGGTGCGGATTCACCCACCATGTTGCGGCCCGCCAACCGCCCCATGGTGTTGGCATTGTCCTCGTGCTCCACGCGCATGCGTTTCGCTAGGGCGGAATTATGAAAACTGGCGACATCGCCCGCCGCATAGACGTCCGGATGACTGGTGCGCAAAAACTTATCCACCGCAATGCCGTTGTCGACCTCCAAGCCCGCTGCCTGTGCCAATGCGATGTTGGGTTGAATGCCGATCCCCGCAACGAGACCATCCACCGGGTGCTCCTGTCCACTCCTAGTCTTTAGCAGAAATTCCGCGCCGCGCGTCTCTACACCGACGAGCGTTTCCCCGGTGATTAGTTGCACGCCTTTGTCGCGGTAGAAATCATTGAGGAACAATCCCAGATCTTGCGGAAAGGCACGACTGCCGACGGTCTCCTCGGGAAAGATCATCACGACGCCTTTTTTATTCATGGCCAAGGCGGCCGCGATCTCCGATCCGATAAACCCGCCGCCGATGACGCCAAACCGCTGCCTGTTCTCGGTGAGCGCACGCAGTTGTCGGTAATCTTCCAGCGTTCGAAAATAGATGATCGACTCGTTGTCCAAAGGAAGCTTTCGGGGGGATCCGCCCGTTGCTAACAGCAACTTGTCGAAGGTGTACATGGTGCCATCACCGTCAATAACACCTTTGCTGTGCAGTTCCAGTTTATGGGCGTCTCGCCCAAGGTGCAGCGCTATGTCTCGATCGGCCGTGCCACGCCAGATCTTTTCTAGAGGTTTTCCCTGCCATAGCCCCTTCGAGAGCGGGGGACGGTCGTACGGTGGGTCAGGCTCGGCTGAGATAAGACCGATCGCTCCATTGGCGTCTACCTCACGAATGCCTCGGACAGCGGCATCTGCAGCCATCCCGCCACCGATGATCAGGTATTTGTAGTATGGCATTTCTCGTCTCCTAAACCGGTTGTTGGCCGTATCTCGGGGTAGAACCGTTATTCATCGCGCAGGTGCCCCTGCTCCGACTAAAGCGACCTCAGGTACTCGACCACATCGCGCTTGCCTTGGTCGGTCAGCCCAAGGTCAAAAACGTTGTCGTAATGCTGCACGACTTCGTCCAGGGTGGCAAAGCGGCCATCGTGAAAAAAGCCGCCCTTGGTGTGGGTCCACAGGCCCTTGAGTGGAGATGTCCGATAGCGCTCATCAGGCGAGCGTTTGGCATCGCCCATCGTGGCGATCGCGGCCGTGGCGGTGAGTATAGGCCCACACCGGCGATTGCGGCAATCCGTTGGCTCGCCGGGTCGTCTTGGTGGCACTGGCGCAAGCGCCGCTCAATGTCAGCCACCTGCGCATCGAGTTCCCCGGTGCGCTCGAACTGCTCGCGGAGCGTGTCGATCAGCACCGCAGGCGGTCGAACGTCCAAGCGCGGCAGCGCCGGAACATGCACCACCGCCCACGTAACCCATTGATCTGAGCCGTGCGAAACTTTACCAGTTGTTGCCGCATGCGATGCAACGCCAATACCGCCTGTTGTGCTTCGCTCTTGACCGCCACGCTCTTTATCTCCGGTTGTTGTACGGCGGTCCAGGTCGCCCGCGCGTCATGCGCATCATTCTTGTTACCGTTGCCAGTGAGCGACTGCTTTGGGCATAGCCGGGACAGCGTGATCTATCAGCTCCCAAGGCCCGGCCCGACGGGCAAACGATGCTCTCCGTATTCTTCCCGGCTTGCCCCGTGTTTCACCGCCCTATCCGCGCACTACCCCATTGCCTTGGTAAGAGCCTGCGTCTGGAGATGGGCGAGTACTTGATGGCGACGAACCTTAAGCGTCGGCGTCAACAGCCCGTTTTCCACGGTCCATGGTTCCAAGCTCAGGGTAACGCTCCGCACCTTCGCATAGCCTGGGAGGGCGTGCAGTCGCATCGCGATTCTGTCTAAGACCGTCGCCTGGATCTGTGCCTGGTCAAGTGTAGCCGGGTCATTTGGGTCAAGGCCAAGCTCACGCGTAAATATCGACCAGTGTTTTCGGTTTAGCACGACCCTCGCACTGAGATAGGCCTCCCCTTCTCCCGTCACCATCACTTGCTCGAAGAGCGGATCGAGGGTAATCGCGCGTTCCATACTTTCTGGGGCAACCTTTTCGCCATTGGCCATCACGATGATCTCTTTAATTCGGCCAGTGATGTAGATATGGCGATCCCCGATCCGCGCCTGGTCGCCGGTGTGCAGCCATCCTTCATTGTCGATTGCCATTGCGGTCAGCTTTGGGTCACCCCAATAACCTGACATGACGCCGGGACTCTTTACAAGCAGCTCATCATCGTCACCGATGCGCACCTCCACGTCCTCGAGCGGGGTGCCGACGCTGAAGGGGTCGTTATCGGTGAGCGCATTAGCGCTTACCACGGGACTCGCCTCGGTCAGACCGTAGCCAATTGAGATCGGGAATCCTAAACCGATAAACACGGCCGCGAGATGTGCGTCTAAGGGCGCTGCCCCGCAGCTGACTATGCGCAGAGAATCGCAACCTAAACCAGCGAGGGTTCGATGTGCCACGAGCCGATTAAGCAAAGGCCATAAGAGTAACGGCCAGCGCCAGCCCTCTCGACCCTGTAGGTTCTGAAATCGCTGCCACCCGATTCGCCTGGTTAGCTCAAACAGGATTCTTAATGGAGTGTTTCTTTCAAGTTTCGATTGGAGTCCTGCGTAGAATTTCTCGAGAACCCGAGGCACCACCAATAAGATGGTCGGCCGGACCTCTAGGAGATCTTCAACGAGCTGCTGAGGCGAGCGCGCGTAGGTGACAAGGGCACCCGCCATCACTGGCAGGTAGTAGCCGACGGTGCGCTCGAAGGTGTGCGATAGCGGCAAGTAAGAGAGAAATCCATCGTCTGAACAAATGACAAACCGTCGCATTAGGACATAGGCGTTCCATAATATGTTTCGGTGGCTCAACATCACCCCTTTGGGGCGGCCGACTGTTCCCGAGGTGTATACGATGGTGGCGAGATCATCAGGGCCGCCGGGATGCATCGCTGCTTCCTGATCGGCGAGCGATAACCATGCGTTTACGTCGCACAGACGCGCATCGCTCGATTCGCCCGCATCGGGCATGACGGTAAGGACGCGCACTAACCCTACTAGCTGATCAGAGACGACCTGCAACCGGCGCCAGTCCTCGGCATCCCCGAGCAGCAGCACTTTTGCGCCCGCATCTCTGATCATGTAGGCGATATTTTCGGCACGATCGTTGGTATGCAGGGGAACGACGACAAGACCTCGGCCTAGCGCTGCTTGCTCAAACATGACCCACTCCGGGGAATTGCGAAGCATCACGGCGACACGATCGCCAGATTGCAACGGTTCGCGCACCAATGCGGCCCGCCAGCGCGTGATATGCGTGCCCATCGCCTGCCAGGATAGCTCCTTCCAGGTGCCCACGGCATGGTCGAAATAGCGGTAAGCGATGGACTGCGGCGTCCGCGAGATACGCTCCTGAAAGAGCCCGGCGAGCGTATAAACACTCTGCGGGGTAATGGGGTCAATGCTTCGAGCCAACGGAATGCTTTTCCCATGCATAATCGATAATGTATTCATCCCGTTTGGCTCTCAGCGTGAGTTATACGCCAGTGGTAGCTTAAACATGGCTCCGGCGAAATAAGGCGAGTTCGGCGTCCAGCACGATGCGGTGACGCGCCTTGCCTCCCCGTAGGTGCTCCAGCGCGTCGCAACCCGGCTCATCGGGAAATGGCAACGATTTCTGCCCAATCTTCACCACGACCCTGGGATTCGAGAAAGCGCCTAACCGCTGCATCTGAGGGAAACACCGTCGTGGTCGCGCTAAGATCGCCGCCGCCCTCCGGCCCCGCACTAGTACGCGCTCATACATTCGTCGGTCCCATCGCGCCATAGCGTTGCCCGAATCCGTCATTCATACCGAAAAAACACACCTCCATCCGTGCGGTGCTGATCTCGCGAGCTCTGGCTCCGGCTTACCGACTGATCCGCGGATCCGAATCCCGAGTGTGTCGCGCTTAGAGATCAACCAGGACTAACTGAGTGGCTTTGAAAAGACGTAGTCGGAGGCCTTCTGCGGGGCATGGCACTCGAAGCAGTCCTTCTTCGCATCCTTCTGCAGGAGTTTCCCCTCCGGAGAGAAGGCGGCGAAGATCCAGCCACCGGTGTCGGCGACCTGCTTGTTTTTCTCCATGTACGTGTAGAACAGCAGCTTTCCCTCGTTCAGCGGTCCACCCTGATCTTCAGCCTCGTAGACCTTACCGACGAAGGTTGTCCCGTCGGGGTAGGGCCCGCTCTTTCGGAAGGCGGCCATCCCCTTATCGTTCAGATAGAAATGGTGGACGCCAAACAAGGGATTTAACTTGTCCGGGATCACAAGGGAGCCGACATGCTTGAAGCTTTCTAGATCTTTTGGCAGCGCCGGAACATGCACCACCGCCCACGCCGCCACCGCCGTCGCCAGTATTAGCGCCACTGCCTTCATCAAGGTCTTAGTCATAGGAAAACCCCCTTCTCGTGAATGGAAACTTCGACCGCACGGTTAAAACACGCGGTACGTTACATAGCCAACCTTGGCAATCGCTCGCAGCGGAGGCAGTCCAATCGGCCATAGAGCTCGTCGCGTCGGTTTCCACCCAAGGCGCCCGGAGTCAGGCTTCGGTACGGTTTCCCGTCGGGTCCCACCAGGGTGTGGGTGCGCGCATCAGACGATCGGTCACGGTTGAGAACCGCAGTTACCTATGCGCTTCGCCTCGATGCGTTGCGAAAAAGTCATGTTCTTGCCGCCCATCCGAATTGCCAATACACCCGCAATGCGATTCGCATCTTCACGCAACTGCGCGATCCCGGTTGTTCCGCTCGAGCCGCCGCACACGAGGGGATAATACCTTGCGTCTCCACGTTTGTCGCTGGCGGCCAATTTGCAGCCATGCAACGATGGGTGTCGCAGAATCGGAAAAAAGTCGGATACCGCATCGTCGCGTATGCAGTGACGCTCGCTCGTTCTCGAATATCGCAGATTTTCTTCCAGGTGGGGCATGAGCGTCTGGGCGCTGATCTCGTGCATACCGGGCTGCAGGGCTTCGCTCGGTGTCCATGCGGCCGCGACGAGCAAGAATATCATCACCGGCAGCATGGCGCGCCGAAGTCGTCGTAACTCGCTGATACGGTTTGCGCACCGCACGCTGGCGCTCATGCCTTGGCCTCCCGTTCGAGTAGGGCGCGCTTACGTTCGACGCCCCACCGATAGCCAGAAAACGCACGATCGTTTTTCACCATACGATGGCAGGGTATCGCTACCGCCAGCGTGTTCGCTGCGCAGGCCTGGGCTACCGCCCGAACCGATTTCGGTGCACCGATCCGTTGCGCAATCTCGGTGTAGCTCGCGGTCGAGCCCGCGGGAATTTCTCTTAACGCCCGCCAAACTCTCTGCTGAAACGCTGTCCTGCGAACCTCGAACAGCAGGTCGAGACCCCGCGCCGGAGCTTCGACGAAGCCCACGACTCTGGCGACAAGCCGCTCGAAATCCGCATCGCCTCCGATCCTGCTAGGCGCTCTGGACCGCTCGGCATGCGCGTTGCTCGCCAGCGCGGTAGCGGGCAATAAACGCGAGAATAGATTTCTTGTTCAAACCGGCATCAGCCAGCATGTCTTCACGCGAGCCATGCTGAATCAGGCGATCAGGCAATCCTAGGTGAATCACTGGAACCAGAACCCCGTGCTTCACCAGGCATTCCGATACCGCGGATCCCGCGCCACCAGCAACCACGTTGTCCTCCACGGTGACTAAGCATTCGTGCTGTGCCGCTGCTTCCAGTACGAGATTTTCGTCCAGTGGCTTTATGAAGCGCATGTTCGCCAAGGTAGCACCCAACTCTTCTGCCACTGCGTCACATTCTGGCACCATAACACCAAAGGCGAGTATGGCAATACCAGTGCCCGTACGTCGCAACTCCGCTTTGCCGAGCGGCAAGGCGGTCATTTTTTTCTGTATAGGCGTGCCGGGGCCGCTTCCGCGGGGGTAGCGTATCGCCGCCGGTTGATCGAGCAGAAAGCCGGTATACAGCATCTGGCGGCATTCGTTCTCGTCGGCTGGCGCCATGATCACCATGTTGGGCAGGCAGCGCATGTAACTCAGGTCATAGCTTCCGTTATGCGTGGGCCCATCGCCGCCCACCGCCCCAGCACGATCGATGGCGAACAAAACCGGCAGGTTTTGGTTAACCACGTCATGCACCAGTTGGTCGTAGCCGCGCTGCAGGAAGGTAGAATAGATCGCCACCACCGGTTTGAGGCCATCGCAGGCCATTCCCGCCGCCAGAGTGACACTGTGTTGTTCCGCGATACCCACGTCGAAATAACGATCGGGAAACTGCTGCTGGAAGCGAACTAAACCTGATCCCTCGCGCATAGCGGGCGTGATCGCGATCAGGCGTGCGTCCTGCGCCGCCATGTCACACACCCAGTCACCGAAGACATCGCTATAGGTGGGCTTAGAACACTTACCGCTGGCCATGCCTTTCGCCGGCTCAAAAGGCGTCACCGCATGATACTTGACCGGATCGGCCTCCGCCGGCGCGTAGCCTTTGCCCTTTTTGGTGATTAGGTGCAAAAGCTGCGGGCCTTTGAGCGCCGCGACATTGCGTAGGGTGCTGACCAAACCGGGGAGATCGTGGCCATCCACCGGACCGATATAATTAAAGCCTAGTTCTTCGAACAGCGTTCCGGGCACGATAAGCCCTTTTACGTGCTCCTCCGCCCGTCGCGCGAGCTCCCACATGGGTGGCATCTTGGAAAGCACTTTTTTGCTACCCTCCTTGACGCTGGTGTAGAGCTTGCCGGATAGCACCTTGGCGAAGTGGTTGGACAGCGCCCCGACGTTGGGCGAGATAGACATGTCGTTGTCGTTCAGAATGACCAGGAGATCGATACCCAGATCCCCGGCGTGATTCATCGCTTCAAAGGGTAAACCGGCGGTCATTCCTCCGTCACCGATGATAGCGACGGCTTTTCTGTGTTCGCCCAGGCGCTCGGCGGCGAGCTTCATGCCGAGAGCAGCGCTGATCGAGGTGCTCGAGTGGCCGACGCCGAATGTGTCGTAGGGGCTCTCATCCCGTTTTGGGAAAGGCGCCAATCCTCCCCATTTTCGAATCGTGGGCATGCGTTCCCGCCTCCCGGTCAGGATCTTATGCGGATAAGCCTGATGTCCGACGTCCCACACCAAGCGATCCTCCGGGGTGTTGAACACATAGTGTAAGGCCACGGTCAACTCCACTGTTCCCAGGCCCGCTCCAAAATGGCCTCCGCTTTGGCTCACCGAATGCAATAGATAAGCGCGGAGCTCATTTGCCAAAGGCACCAGTTGCGACTCCGGTAATTGGCGCAGGTCCTCGGGATAATCGATGATTTCTAATAAAGGAAACCGCTTATTCGTACCCATAGCGTGAATCTTCGCTCTTTACTTTGCATCACTTGCATCGGATTGACAGGAAGGCGGAGGGGACGAACGTTGCATCTTTGTAAGTAACATTGGCCTCGATTAGGCTTAGCCCCCCCTCGCACTGCGCATATGTTTCGCTCGCGCTTTGTTCCCACTCGAAGGACATGTTTACCCCACGCGCTGGCTCGCGTCAACATGTTGCGCCAGAAGCAACAACTGTCGCAGAATTAGCACGGCGATCAAAGTTGCCGCAAAAAAGCGCTTGAATTTACGCAACACTTTAGTTATCTTTGCTGGCGAGCAGTCCAGAACAAAATACAACTCTGGCGTAAAATAAGCAATCACTTCAGGGCCTATAGGGGGTGTAATGGGCGTACCTCTGATCCAAAAGTATCGCGTTGCACGGTATATCATCGAGCAAAAATTAAGGAGAAACAAAAAATACCCGCTCGTGCTTATGTTGGAGCCCTTGTTTCGTTGCAACCTCGCTTGTGCGGGCTGCGGCAAGATCGATTATCCCGATGCGATCTTGGACAAGCGCCTGAGTTACGAAGAATGCATGCAAGCCATCGATGAATGTGGCACTCCCATCGTGTCCATTGCAGGGGGCGAACCGCTGATCCACAAGGATATGGCGCGGATCGTGCGCGGCTTTATCGAACGCAAAAAGTTTGTCTACCTTTGCACCAATGCGTTATTACTTGAAAAGCATCTAGAGGACTATAGACCCTCTCCCTACCTTACCTTTTCTATCCATCTCGACGGGAACCGCGAGCGCCATGACGCTTCCGTATGTCGGGAAGGGGTGTTTGAGCGCTGCGTGGATGTGATCAAGCTTGCCAAGTCCCGGCGCTTTCGCGTCACCGCCAACTGCACGCTTTTTCAAGGAGAAACCGCAGCAGAAGTCGTGGAGTTCATGGACATGGCCATGGAGTTGGGGGTCGAAGGCGTAACCATCTCGCCGGGCTTTAGCTATGAGCGCGCCCCGCGCCAGAACGTGTTTTTGAAGCGCAAGAACAGTAAGCAATTGTTCCGCGATGTCTTTAA
>JBOIEE010000113.1:0-17217 GCA_050740975.1 Gammaproteobacteria bacterium
TTCCCCAACACCGCAGCGAGAGCTTTGTAGGCAGTAACGCCTATCCGCCTCTATCTCAAGTATTCCATACCGCTCAATGCGTTATGCCAATTTCTCGCCGATTGCTGAGAAGGAAGATCCGCCCGAGCAGAGCGAGAATAAATTTTCGGTATAAGCCCCACCCCGAAACACGCAGAGAGCCCTGTGTCCCGGCCAGCGTAGGCACGTGCGCACGCCTACGGCTGGTTGCCGGCCAATCGGGAAGCAAAATCGAATTATGGCGAGGATTGAACTCCGCTGGGCGGACCTTAGCGGGGGGGCATGCCGGCCAAGGACATGTGCACCAGCTGCGATAGACTGCGGGCCTGAAGCTTTTCCATGATCTGGGCCCTATGCATCTCGACCGTTCGGGGACTGATCCCAAGCTCGCGCGCGATAGCCTTACTGGTCTCGCCACGAACCACGCGCTCGAACACCTCGTGTTGGCGCTTGGTTAAGCTCTGAATGCGCTTATTCACCGCACCCGGCGCCATCGTTTCGCGCTGCGATTCCAAAGCCTTGCCTACACTGTGGATGAGCGCTTCCGGCGAGAACGGTTTTTCCAGGAAGTCAACGGCCCCTGCCTTGATCCCGGCTACCGCCATCTTGATGTCGCTATGTCCGCTCATGAAGATGATGGGGATGTGAGCGCCGCGCTTGGTGAGCTCTGCTTGCAACTCCAATCCCGTCATCTGCGGCATTTTGACATCGAGCACGAGACAACCGCTGTCCGCGCTGAAGTCGCGTAAAAAGGCCTCCGCCGAAGGATAGGTAGTGACGCTTGCCCCGGTGCACTCGAGCAAAACGCGCACCGAATCCCGCACCGAGTTATCGTCGTCGACAACGAAAACCTTGGATATGCTCATGGGCAAACTGGGTGAACTGCCGAACGTTCTCACTTTATTCCTAGGGTCGCAGGGGATCAAGCTTGGCGGAATGCTGGGCGAAAAGGCGCTTTTTCCAAGCGGCGCCATCGAGCTATACTACCGTACACGCAGAGCGGCGAATTCCCAGAGAAACAGCGGTAATCAGCCATAGCGCGCGCATCGCAACAGCTTAAAAACATCGACCAGGTGCCCATCGTCGGCATCGGGGCTTCGGCCGGGGGCTTGGACGGGTTTCGTCGGTTCTTTCAGGCCATGCCGTTTGACAGCGGCGTGGCCTTCGTGCTGATCCAGCATTTAGATCCCGCTCATGAGAGCCTGACTGCGGATCTGCTCGCCCGCTATACCCGCATGCCGGTATTTCAAGCACGGGACCGCATGCGCGTCCAGGCGAATCACATCTATGTGATTCCGCCAAACAAATACCTCACGATCGCCGGCAATACCTTGCGCTTGAGCGAGCCGGTATTGGACCATGGCCGGCGCATGTCGATCGATTTCTTTTTTCACGCACTGGCCAGGGAACGGCGGGAAAAGGCCATTTGCATCATTCTGAGCGGCACCGGCACGGACGGCACTCTGGGCCTGCGGGCGCTGAAGGCAGAGGGCGGACTGGCCATGGCCCAGTCGCCGGAAACGGCTCAATACGGGGGCATGCCGCAGAGCGCCATCGCCACCGGCCTGGTGGATCACGTGGGCCGCGTGGAGGCACTGCCCGAGAAATTGCTTCATTATCTGCGCCACGCCTATGTGCAGGGCATGGATACGCCGGAAACGCTGGTGCCAGAGGCGCCGGATCAAGTTCGCTCCATCCTGGCCGTGCTGCATGCGCGAACCAAATTCGACTTCCGCTGCTATAAGAAGGGCACGCTGATACGGCGCATCGCGCGGCGCATGGCCGTCAATCAGATCGATCGGCTTAGCGATTACCTGAGTTATCTGCGCGAGCACCCGGTCGAGGTCACCGGGCTGTTTAAGGATCTGCTGATCGGCGTGACCGGGTTTTTCCGCGAGCCCGAGGCGTTCAAGGCGCTGGAAGAAGCGATCGCACCCGTAGTGGCGAACAAGGAACACGATTCGCCGGTTCGGGTTTGGATGCCCGGCTGTGCCAGCGGCGAGGAGGTCTACTCCATCGCCATGACCTTAATCGAGCAACTGCAGGCGGCGCAAAAGGACTGCCCGCTGCAGCTGTTCGCCACCGATATCGACCAGGACGCGCTGGCCGAGGCGCGGGCCGGGGTCTACCCCGAGAACATCGGCGCCGACGTCGCTCCCGAGCGCTTGCGGCAGTTTTTCAACAAGAAGGGGCATAGCTTTGAGGTGAGCAAGGCACTGCGCGAGCGCGTGGTGTTCGCGCCACATAACGTGATCGCCGACCCGCCGTTCTCCAAGCTCGATCTGGTGAGCTGCCGCAATCTACTGATTTATTTACAGTCAGAGGTGCAGCGCAAGCTTATCGCGCTGTTTCACTTCGCGCTCAACGAGGGCGGCTGTCTGTTTTTGGGCAGTGCCGAGAGCATCGGGAGCCAGGATGGTTTATTCGTGCCGTGCTCCAAAAAATGGCGGATTTACCGCCGCATCGGCGGGGTGCACCGCAACCGGCTTGATTTCTCCATCCTGACCGGGAAGGTCTCGCGGGCCTCGAGGCAGGGGGGCGAGCCGCCGCTGTCGGCCGATCCCGTTCGTTTGGCGAAACTGGCCCAACAGGCCCTGGTACAGGCTTATGCGCCGGCTTCGGTATTGGTCAATCGCAAGCATGAGATTTTATATTACTCCGGCTGCAGCGGGCGCTACTTGAAGCAGCCCAGCGGCGCGCCCACGGATAACCTCTTGGAACGGGCGGGGGAAGGGCTGCAGCACCGGCTCCGATCGGCCTTGTATCAAGCCGCGCAGACGCGCACGCCGGTCGGGGTCGGCGAGGTTCGCATCCGTAATGGGGACGGGGCCGGGGTGGCGGAAGTCACGGTTTGGCCAGTGGCGCTACCCGAGCAGAGCGAGGACCCCCTGTTTCTGGTCAGTTTCCGGGATCAGCCCGAGCCAGAAGCTCCCAGTGCGGCGAGCGAGCGGCCAGGGAGTAAAGAAAACCCGCTGGTGCGGGAGCTGGAGGAGCAATTGACGAGAGCCAGAGAAGAGCTGCAGCACACCCGAGAGGAGCAGGAGACCTACGCCGAGGAGCTGAGGGCCGCCAACGAAGAGGTGATGTCCGTCAACGAGGAGCTGCGGTCCACCAACGAGGAGCTAGAGACCTCGAAAGAGGAGTTGCAGTCTCTGATCGAAGAGCTGTCCACGCTCAACAACCAGCTCCAAGAGAAAGTGAGCCAGCTGGAGGCGAGCAATAACGATCTGGCCAATTTACTGGTCAGTACCGACATCGCCACGTTGTTCCTCGATCGGGAATTCCGCATCAAACGCTACACCCCCACCACGACCCAGGTGCTGAGACTCATCGCCGGGGACATCGGCCGTCCCGTCAGCGACATCGCGCATCAATTCCAAGACGACGATCTGGTGCCGGTAGCCGGGCAGGTGCTGGAAAGACTGACCCCGCATGAAAGCGAGATCCGAACGGTCGATGGCCGCTGGTACCAGCGGTGCATTCGGCCCTACCGGACCGAGGATGACCGGATCCAGGGCGTAGTAGTGACCTTTAACGACATTACCGTGCGCAAGCGCTCGGAAGAGGTATTGCGGCAGGCCAGGGAGACGGCAGAACAAGCGAATACGGCCAAGACCCGCTTCCTCGCGGCGGCGAGCCATGACTTGCGCCAGCCCTTAGCGGCACTGACCCTCTTCAACGCGGCCTTAACGGCTAAGGGCAACAACCCGGAGGGTTTAGAAATCATCGAGAAGCAGGGCAAGGCGCTAAAAGTGATGGGCGGCCTGCTGGAGAGTTTGCTCAACTTAAGCAAGCTCGAGGCCGGTGTGCTCACGCCAATGCTGATGGTTTTTCCGGCCCAGAGCCTGCTGGAACGCATGCTCCTCGAATTCGAGGAGCAGGCCCGAGCTAAAGGGTTAACCTTGCGTGTGAGGCCCTGCCCGTACCCCATCCGCAGTGACCCGGAGCTGCTGGATCGCATGCTGCGAAACCTCCTCGCCAATGCCATCGAGTACACCAGCGCCGGAGGGGTGTTGCTTGGTTGGCGCCGCCGAAGCCGAAAGCTGCGTCTTGAGGTATGGGACAGCGGTCCGGGGATCCCCCCCGATCAACTGGAAGAGATCTTCGCCGAATTCCACCAGTCGGACTATTCCATCCGCAGGCGCCGGCGCCAGGGCTTGGGCCTGGGCCTTTCCATCGTCAAGCGCCTGGCTGAACTTCTGGGTCACGCGCTGAGTGTGCGCTCGCGGCTCGGGAGAGGCGCGGTGTTCGCCGTCGAAGTCCCCATGTCGAGTCGCAAGCGGTCCCAGAAGGACTCATTCGAGCTCCCGAAGGGGAGCACAAAAATAACCTTACCCCCAGCCTCGGTGCTGCTGATCGAGGACAATGAGGCCGTTTTGGACTCCTTGCGTGTGCTGCTCGAGACCCTAGGCTTGACGGTTCGTGGCGCGAGCAGCGGCCGGGAGGTTTTCCGACTCGCTGTGCAGAGTAGCCCGGATCTCATCATCGCGGATCACCGGCTGCCCGGCGAGACTGGGATAGCGGGGATCCAACGCATACGCGAGGCCTTGACGCGCGATATACCGGCCATCGTCCTCACCGGGGACACCTCGCCGGAAACGGTCAAGTTGTTAGAGGGGAGCGCTCGCCGGGTGCTGTACAAACCGGTGGACTGCGCCAAACTGGCGGCCCTGATGCGAGATCTGCTGGCGGGATCTCGCGTTTAGCGCAAACTCGTCGGTGCCTTCATCCCGAGCTGGGCGGAAGCGTAAAATGAAAAGTTGCCTCTCCGTCGACGGTATCGCTCATCCATAGCTTTCCGCCGTGGGCCTCTATGATGGAACGGGCGATGGCCACGCCGGATAGGCACTCCTGCGGGAACTCATCAGAGAACTCATTGTTCGCATCGTTACCCGCTCTCGCACCCTGGATCTGAACCTCGACCCTATTCCCGTCCGCCAGGTGGGTGCTGAGGATCAATTGGCGCTCTTCGGCCTCCTCTAGGGATCCGACGGCATGACGGATCAAATCGTAGAGCACCTGCTGGATCTGGATCGGATCGATCACCACCCTGGGTAGCTTGGGATCGAGGCGATACCTGACTTTGATCTGTTTTTCAGCCGCATCCGCCAAAGCAAGGCTGGCGGCATCTTTGAGGGTTCGGTTGATGTCCTCCTCCAGCGTATGCAGCTCGCCGCTCGGGACGAGAGCCCGGAATCGCCGCAAGATCGACGCCGCCCGCTCGGCTTCCCGGGTCGCCTTATCGATGACATCCATGAGCTGATAGATTTGCTCGGGCACATGAGCGCCGCTGAACGCTATCTTTCTCCGACAAGCCTGCACATAGTTTACCAGCGCGCTGAGCGGCTGGTTGAGCTGGTGGGCGAGCAGCGTCCCCAGTTCCGCCATAGCCCTGGCCCGGCTCGCCGACAGCAAATGATCCCGCAGTCGCTGCCTGCGGCTTTCTCTCGCCTCGCGTTCGATCACGACCCCCAGCGCCTTAGCCGCGGCAGCAAGAACCCAAGCTCTTTTTCGAAAAAAGTGCGTTTACTGCCTGTATAAGCGCACAAAACACCCTGTGGCGCCTCTGCGGCGCCGACCACCACGCTCATTCCACTAACGAGATCTCGTTCGTCTATAGCCACCGAAGCCTCGAAGCGCGGATCGGTGCGCCGGTCTTGGACGATCACCGGCGTGCCACAGCGCAGGGTGTAGCCCGCCACGGAATCCGGGGTGAGCGGGATCTCGTTTTGGCTCCCGAGATCTTCGGGCCAGCTGACATCGGCCTGTAATCGAAACGCCTTGCCATGCGGCAGCAGCACCAGGAACTTGACATAATCCACCCGCAGGACCCGGGCGATGAGCGCGACGGTCTCCTTCATCAGCAGCTTACGGAGCTCGGGACTGGCTAATACCCGGCGGCTGATGCGGGCGACGGCCATCAACTGCCGTGTGCGGTTGCCTAATTCCTGTTGCGCCTGCGCCGATCCCTCTCCCAGCTCAGGTGTGGCAATCTCTTGCCTCAGCTTCCCGTTACGAGGTGCCCAACGCGACATGCCACCCATCTCAAGGTGAAGGCGGGGTCCGGCCGTATGCCCTGCAAATCGGAGGATCTGCTTTTCCTAGCGATATTGCGCCTTTTTTCAAGGCAAGGGGGATGGGCTCCGGCCGTTCCCCGGAACTCGGGGGATGCCTGGCGTGCAGCACGGCATCCGGAGTCCGTTCCGGCGATACGTCGACGCCCCGCCGGTCTTTATCGTATGCCATAACCGTTCCCTGTTTTGGTTGCTTCCTGGAGGAATGCACTGCGGAAAAGGGCCTACGGAAAAAGCTGGGATAGGTCGAGAAACACGCGCGTTTATCGCTCCCCGTTTCTTCAGCCGGCTGCTCACAACCGGTTTCTTCATCAGCCCGCGACTCCTGCGCCACCGCCCCCTGAAATCTGCAGAGGTGGAGCGCTGCTTGTTGGTGCCCGCTCACGCCATGGCTCGCGCCGCCCCTTTTCCCTTGCGCGAGGGCACGCTTTGCGGTCTCTTTGGGGATCAGCGCCGAAATAATCCCCGCTTGCGCCTGCAGCGTTTCCTCCATCACCTTTTTCCAAGATTGAGTTAGACCATTACCATTTTTCGGCACGAAGGGAGCGCTGGGAAACGGGCTCGTCTCTCTCAGCGCTTTAAACCAGCTCTCATAAATCTGTTGCTGCAGCTCGGTGCGGCTATCGACCATTTCGCGCATGTTGTGCGTGAATTGGTCCACGAGAGTGTCCCCGCCGTTCCCATTCGTCCAGTTCATGGCAAGCTTGGCACCGTCGGTCTGTGCCCTTAAGCACCGTTTCGTCAGCTCTTCGATTAATGTCACGGAGCGCTTGCGCAACTGTTCCCAAGGCGGATCGAACCGGCTCATGCCGAAACCATCGAGCCACGCATCCCAGGTATGGCGCTGAAAAGCCACCCAAGTCTCTACCAAGTCTTCGATCGTGCTTTTGTTTATCATGGTGTCACCCTCTAGGTTTTGCATCCGATGATGAGAATTACGCTGCGCAATGTATCAGCCCTGGAACCGAGCCGATATCCGTACGATTACCTAGGTAGAACTACCTAGCAGTTGAATCATCGCCCACCCGAGTGCCCTCAATCAGCGTCCTTGGACGGAACTTCCCGCCTATCAATGCTAAACTTCATCGGAGCTTTGGGCGTGCTGCGGCGTTGTGTTCTGATGTTCCAAGCGGCTAATCGATGACCATGGATCGCCAGGCGCTTTTGCAGACCTTGGTCCTCGCAAACCAGTTCAAGGAGGGCGACCTCGCCTTGGGCGGGACACTGGACGAACAAACGCGTACCGATGCCCGCCGAGCTGTAGCGGCCATAAACCTAGGCACGATCGCTCGCAGCGCGATTGTTGAAGATAGCGTGAGCGCAGCGTTGTCGCGTTCGATATCGCCGCTCCCCACGAACATAGCCCGCCTTACTCTAGGCGAAGTCAAGTGCATGCTGTTAGCTCCCGATGGGGTCAACTGGGTCGAGGCGCATCGGGTCTGTTTGAGCAGCGAGATCATCGCCGCGCTGGTCAAGCTCATGAACAACGCCGAGCTTTCGGCATTGGCACGGCGCCTGTTCAATCCCCTCTCCCATCACGGCAACGGCGCGGTCGCTATTGGCTCACCGCAGCACTTTGGCTCGCGCATTCAGCCGAACAGCCCCGGCGACGATGAGGAGGAGATCTTATTTTCCATTCTGCAGGCCTTGAGCTACGGCTGCGGAGACGTGATCCTGGGCCTCAACCCGGCAAGCGACGATCTCGACACCATCATCCGTCTTGAAAAACTACTGTGCGCTGTGGTCGAGCGCTTACAACTGCCGACCCGTTACTGTGTTCTTTCCGACATCGTGAAGCAAGACACGGTTCGCGCCCACACCCGGGTAGATGTCGGTTTCCAAAGCCTGGCCGGCACCTCTGCCGCGCTGCTCGGCATGGTGGGGCTCGATATCGATGGGATCACGGATCTCGCGCACGGCTTCGAGGGCCTTTATTTTGAGACCGGGCAGGGATCGGAGATCACTAACGGCGCCGCGGCTGGTGTGGATATGGTGACGCTGGAGGCTCGAACCTATGGGGTGGCGCGGTATATCCGCCAGCAGGTACAGAAGCGTGATCCGAGCCGCCCGCTATGGATGATCGTGAACGACGTGGCGGGGTTCATCGGACCGGAGGTCTTTCGCACCCCGGAGCAGTTGCTTCGTGCCTGCCTCGAAGACAGCGTGATGGCCAAGCTGCATGGGTTAACGATGGGGCTGGATGTGTGCAGCACTTTTCACATGGGCATTGACCCGGCGGTATTACAGGCTTTGACCCAAACCGTCGTGGCCCAAGCGGCCCCCGCCTACCTCATGGCCGTAGCCGGTAACGCCGATCCCATGCTGGGCTATCTCACGACTTCTTTTCGCGAACACCCCGAACTGCGCCAGCGTAATCGGCGCCGGATCACCGGCGCGATGCAGCAGCGGCTCTCAGCTCTGGGGGTGATGGAAGATGATAGTCCTGCTACTCTGGAACGCACCGCCGCACTTTATAGCGCCTATCGCAAAGCGGGCGGCGACACGGGCACACACGAGTCCTTGTGTCGGCAGGGCATGAAAAAGATAGCGCGCTTACAGCCAGCCGGCTACGATCTCGGTTATGGGCATGGACTTCACCACCAAGCGCCGCCTGAGGTAACCAAGCGCCTCGAACGAATCTACGCCCATGCACAGCAGGCATTGCGCGCCACACTCGCGGAGGCGGTGATCCACGATGTGTCCCCACAACACCTGCGTGTCCGCACCTGCGCGAAAGACCGTGACGATTTTATCGCCCACCCCAGTGCCGGCGAACGCATCAGCGATGAGGAAATCCCGCGTGTAATCGGCCTCTACCCCTCTCGCCGGCCGCGCGTACAGATCGTGCTTTCCGACGGCCTCAACGCCAATGCGCTTAACCTAAACCTGCGTGCGGTCTTGCCTGCGATCCGTAGCGGCATGGGCTATGAGACCGGCGACATTGAGATCATCGTCATCAATGGCCGAGTGCGAGCCGGTTACCATATCGGGGCGTTGCTCGATGTCGAAGTGATCGTCCACTTGATTGGAGAGAGGCCCGGCACCGGGCTGGACACCCTCTCGGCCTATCTGACCTATGGACGAGATCCGGCGGGGCGTTCGCGCTGGAGGCCCGATTTGGACCACGCGTGTACCACCGCCATTTGCGGCATTCACCCTCAGGGCAAGCGGCCCGCCATCGCCGCTGAAGAAATAGCCCGCAATGTCGGGCGCATGCTCGAGGAGCACCGTTCGGGCGTGGCATTGGGCGCCCACCCCCGGGTAAATAGCCCGCCGTAATAGAGGTTGTGCGGGTGAGCATCCTGTACGATGTGCGTGACATGTTAAGACGCTCGTCGTGCCTTCTCCTAATGCTCCTGGTAGCGGCTTGCACCCGTAATGCCCTGATCCGGCCTTATCTTACCGATCACTGCGAACAGCTAACGCCAATGAGCCCTGTTGAAGCAGCAGAGTGTTCGAGGAGAAACAGCATCGAAACACACGACGGCTTTAAACTCGGTTTTATCGAGTTCGATGATCAGGGTTGGTTCTATGATCACGACCAAATGCATCGCCTGTTGGATGATCTGAACCAAGTGGCGACGGAAGATGAACGCGACCTGCTGCTCGTCATGTTTGTGCACGGCTGGCGGCATAATGCCCACTACAATGACCCGAACGTGCAAGCCTTTCGAGAAACCTTGGCCCTGCTGGCCAATGCTGAGGGTTTGAAAAAGGGCGGCGCTGAGCGGCGCGCGGTGTATGGGATCTACGTGGGGTGGCGAGGCCTGTCGTTAAAGGGATCCGCGCTCTGGGAGTCGCTGTCTTTCTACGGCCGAAAAACCGCGGCGGATCACGTGGCGAAGGGCTCCGTGCGGGAGTTATTCGCCCGCCTGCGCTACTTTGTACAAAAGCAAAACAGCGAAAAAAGAAAAGCATACGATGCGCAAGCGCTCGGCCCAAAACCACCTAAGAAAGTGCGCTTGGTAATACTGGGGCATAGTTTTGGCGGCTTGATCCTCTACTCCGCGATCTCGGAATACCTGATGTACAGCGGCATCGCGCGCCCGAAAGAAGAGAACACGAAGCCGGTGGTTCCGTTTGCAGATCTCGTGTTCCTGATCAACCCGGCGCTGGAGGCGTCACGCTATGAGCCCCTGCATCACCTTGCCACAAGCCGACATTACAAAGCGGGGCAAAAGCCCGTGTTCATCGCCGTGACCACCGCGAATGACTGGGCCACTCGTTACGCGTTTCCTTTGGGGCGCTGGATCAACAGCGCGCTTGAGAACGAGCGCAATAACCCCGTGCAGAAGGAGGCAAATAAGAACACCCTAGGGCATGTGCCACGCTACCGTACCCATACCTTAACCACCTGCGACGATGCTCGATCCGCAGACTCAGACGCTGGCGATCCGGGCGCTTGTGGGTGTCCGGGTTGGAAGGGGGACCATGCAACAGATCAGGTAGCCTTGGTGGCGTTGTCCGCGCTCGAAGACGACATGCGCAGAGAATCGCTAAAGACGCTCGCGTTTTATCAGCATTGGCGCGACCCGCACACCGGCCGTCTGCGCTCTGGCTGGGTACGGCATTTCTGTGGTGGGCTAGTGCTCCGACATGACGCGAGCAACGAGAACAAAGATCCCGAAAACCCGTTTTGGGTGGTTTATACCGACGGCTCCGTTATCGATGGCCACGGCGGATTCACCACGCCGCAGGTTCGCAATTTTGCGCACCAGATCCTGCTCGAGGGGTAGGGTTTGCTGCTCGGCACAGAGTAGTGAGGTAAGCCTATGCAAGGGGTCGTCTCAGAAACGGGAAACTGCCTTTTCCGCTAGGCTGTAGCGGATGAAAGGATCTCCCTATAAACAGCGAGCCATCATGGTGCGTCCCCGCATCTACTTAGGGGAGTCGATCGCCATTGGCCCGGGCAAGATCGACCTATTGCGTTACGTGGCGGAGGGCCGCTCGATCAGTGCTGCCGCACGCGGTGATGACCTTTGCTCATATTCTCGGCGAGTTCGGCGTGGTGCTGATGGTCGGTGGGAACATTCCCGGTGAAACCAAGACCGTCGCCATATCGATCTACGACTAGACGCAATCCTTTGACCCCGGATCGGCCGGCCGTATGGCGTTGCTGTGCGACCGACATCATCCCCCTAGGAGCCTGTCGGACTTAGGGAACCGTGAACGCGTCCGCGAACACACCCTTGGTCCACCGGGGGGCAGGCGGCCCCGGCGCCCGATACTCTCAAAGTACCCCTCCCTTTCGCCGCTGCAGCGCTTTTAACTCCCGTGCAAGCAAACGCTTTTCACTATCTAAACCTACAAGCCGCTCACGTAGCGAATTTATCGTTTCGGCCTGTTTTTGCGTTTTCCCCTGGGTGATGTCGAATGCTTGGCTGAGCTGCTGGTACTCCACCACCTTACGTTCATATTCCCGGCCTATGGCGCTAAGCCGTTCCGTGAGTTCGGCGGCTTGCATCTTCGCTTCGGTCAGTTCTTCTTGGAGGCGCTTGTTTTGTTGCGCCGCTCGCTCCCGTTCCGATTCCACGGCTTCGATTCGAGCTTTGAAATGCATCGTTTCTCCCCGCGCCACGTCCCGCTCATCAGTCCGTCGTTTAAGCTCATTCTCCAAGCTCAAACGCGCCGCCTGCAACCCCTCCAATTGCTTACCATAGCGTTCTTCCATCGCATCGAAGCGCTCCCGTTCAAGCTGCAGCGTTTTGCCGTGCTCCGCTTTTAAGGTCTCAAGCTCCCAGGCCGCGTTCTCGTTCACCGCGGAAAGTGCCCCCCGATGCTCTCGCGTCTGGACGGCGAGCCGCTCGCGTAGGTCGGCCAATTGCGCTTCTGCATGCTTGCGTCCGAGAGCCTCGGCGTCGAGATCACGCGTTAGCATGGCGCACTCCGCTTGTTTGTCGGACAAGCGCTGATTAAGCTGAGTGATTTCGTCCCGGGCCGAGGACAGATCAACGGCTAAGCGTTGGGCCAGGTCTTCGGCATTGCGTTGCGCCGTTCTTGCCTCGTTCAGCTCCGCATTGACCACGGCCCGATGTCGCTCAAAGGCCGCCTGCCCTTCCTGAGCCGCCCGCTCCCAGAACACGGCCGCAGCCTCCTGTAACCCCTCTGGAATCATGGGCAAGGTGATGCGCCCCGCCAATCGTTCCCAGAATACCTTGATCTCTTCGTTAATGGTGTTGGGTGAGCCTTTGCCTAGATACTCTCGCACCGACTGCACGGTTGGTAACTGGCGAGTTTCTGGATATCGGCGAAGAACGGCAAAAGCAGCATCGACCACTAATTCGCGGGATCTCGGCATAGCGGATTTCGGTCCATAAACAGCTTAATATGATAATATACATTATCCGATATAACATAATTATTCTAACATGAGGATACGACGGAGAGTCACATCCGTCCGTTGACCGTGACGTGTCGCGCAAGCAATGGGCTGCCGGGTAGTCACTGGCAACCACCAATGGATGTCGGCATTATATAAAGGCTCGGGGTAGACCCATCGCTTGCGGTTCACTAAGGCCGCGCGGTTCTAGAAGGTGGACCACTGATAACAATACCTGCCTGTTGCAGTGCCTGACGGATGCGTTGGGCAAGCACCAGCGCATGGACGCTGTCGCCATGCAGACAGACGGTGTCAGCACGCATTGGAACGACACGGCCGTCCAGTGCGGTAACCTCACCGCTTGTCACAATCGCCAGTGTCTGCGCGACAGCCGCCTCCGCATCGGTTATCAGTGCGCCCGGCCTCTCGCGTTTTACTAGCGTACCGTCCGCGTTATAGCGGCGGTCGGCAAACACTTCCTCTATGGCGCTGAGCCCAGCGCGGCGAGCAGCGGCAATCAATTCGCCACTGGCCAACCCGACCACACGCAAACACGGATCAACATCCCGAATCGCTGCTACCAGGGTATCAGCGAGATGTTTGTCGCATGCCGCTTGATTGTACAGCGCGCCATGCGGTTTTACGTGGGACAAGCAAGCACTTTCGGCCCGAGCAATAGCGGAGAGAGCGCCTATCTGGTAGAGCATGGCGGCGTACATCGGGTCCGCTGGCAAGCGCATTTCCCGGCGGCCGAAACCCTCACGATCCGGGAAGCTAGGATGAGCGCCGATGGCAACCCCGTGCGCCAGTGCAGAGCGCACGGTGCGGCGCATGATGTCGGCACTGCCGGCGTGCCAGCCGCAAGCGATGTTGGCGGAGCTCACAAGCTCTAGGAGCGCTTCGTCCTGGCCGCAGCCTTCGCCCACATCGGCGTTTAGATCAATGACCATAGAGACTTCCTTCGATACGATTGAGATAGTATTGCAATGCCTGGCGCGCGGCGCGGGCTGTGGCCAAGGTGCAAGCAACCAACCTAAAGGTTGCGCCGAGCCGCACCTGGGCCAGTTTCCACAGATCCGCCTCAATCACGGTGGCGATCCGGGGATATCCCCCGGTCGTTTGGGCATCCGCCAAGAGCACGATGGGTTGGCCATTGGGCGGCACCTGCACGGTACCTGGCAGCACGGCATGCGATAGCAGCTCTCCCGGGTTAGCGTAGGTAAGCGCAGGGCCGAGCAAGCGGTACCCCATGCGGTTGCTCTGCGCACTGACTTTCCACTCTGTTTGCCAGAGTGCCTGCTGTGCTTCGCGCTTGAAGCCATCATACTCCGGGCCGGGCATGGCACGCACAAACGGGTCCCACTCCGGTAACTTTAACCCTTGGCGTCCAGTGGGCGGCGTTGCGCTCCCAAGGGGCAGGCTGTCGCCGTCCTGAAGCGCGCGACCCGCCAGCCCGCCAAAGCCCGCGTTGAGATCGGTGCTGCGGGAACCCAGCACCGGCGGCACGTCGATCCCGCCGGCTATCGCCAGATAGGCGCGCATGCCGGAGCGCGGCGCCGCAAGTGTCAGTATCTGGCCCTCTCGTGCCGGTGTGCGCCAGCCATGCCATACCCGCTCGCCGTCTAAGTCGGCGCTAACATCCGCGCCGGTGAGCGCAATCGAGGCACTCCTATAAAAACTAAGCCGCACGACCGACCCCACGGTGATCTCCAAGGCAGCCGTATTGGCCTCGTTGCCGACCAGACGGTTGCCCACGGTGAGCGCCAGTGGATCCAGCGCACCACCCTGCCCTACTCCCAGCTGCCGATAGCCCCGCCGCCCTAAGTCTTGCACTGTGGTCAAGAGTCCGGCACGGATCACTGCAATCATGATGTACTTCTGCATGGGACAAAACGCACCTGGTCACCGGGTAAGAGTAACGTGGGTGGTTCACGCGCAGCATCGAACAAGGCAAGCGGCGTGCGCCCAATGATTTGCCAGCCACCCGGCGTCACGGCCGGGTAGATCCCCGTCTGCGCACCACCAATGCCTACCGAACCGGCCGGCACCGCAAGTCGCGGTTCGGCGCGGCGCGGTGTGGCGATTAGCGGGTCCAACCCGCCCAAATAGGCGAATCCCGGCTGGAAGCCCAGAAAATACACCGTGTACTCGACGACAGCATGGCGCTCGATGACTTCCCTAGCGCTCAGCCCGCAATGCCGGGCCACTTCTTCTAAGTCCGGCCCCTCCTCGCCACCATAATCCACGGGGAACTCCACTAGGCGCGGCGATAATTCTTGCACCCCTCCTTCTGCCCACCACTGTTGCATCACGGACAGGAATTCTTCCGGATCAACGCCGTCGGATCCCAGTAACACGGTCAGGTTATTCATCCCCGGGACTACCTCCCGCACCGCGGGATGATGGACTAACGCCGCGGCCAGCCACCAGATCCGCCGCTGGCAGCCGAGCGTGGCCGGGGGCGCAGATTCGATCACTACTGCGCTTTCGCCTAGAAGATAAACTCTGGGCGACGGCTCCCGGGAGCTCCTATTCATGATCTCCTAAAATCGAAGTACGGTTGACTGCAAGATGGCTAGCCTCTCCGGTGGACAGGGGGTTGCGACGCCTTGCTAATCGGCGGCGCGCTGACTACGTTGAATAATGATACGAGATGATTGTAACGATGTGTTGGACGGAGGGAGCAAGTGAATAACAAATTTTCCAAGCGGGAGCTGATGGAGCTGTGGGATACAACACGGCATATGCTCAAGAACCCCGTCTCTGAGTGCTTTAATACGGCCGAAATGGAACGTTTTGCAGAGCAGCACTGGCGATATGGAGAGCAGAGCCTCGATCTGCTGGCGAAAGTCCAAGCGGATTGGTTGCGGTTGGCGATGAGGACCTTAGCTCTCAATGGCTCACAGGCCACCGCGGTGCAACAATCCACGCAGAATTGGCGGTTTTGGTCCGCACAATTCCTGCAGCTGCAGCAGGCTGCTTGGCTGCAATGGCGTAACGTCGCGAATGGGTTGAATCCATTTTTTCTCGCCAGCATGGCGGTTACCGAAGAACCCTGGCGAGAGTTGGTTATAAGCTGGCAACAGAGCGCACAAGACATCCTGCGGATACAGCAGAACCTCGTCTCTACACTCGCCCGAGCCAGGGAAAAACCAAATGACGCAAACCGCGATATCCTGTCAGCGGAAACATCGTCCGGACGGCGTACCGCGGCTTAAGCGAGGGAATGGAGAGGCTCGATCGGTTGAGAACCACAGGACGCAAAGGGCCAGCAAAACGCTCTGTAGATCGGCCTGCTGCGTGCTCAAAAAATCCGCTCGCGGCGCCCCCGAATGCCCCAGGCAAGAAACGGGTCTGTTTTTCGTTCTATCCCAACGTTATCAGCAGGCAGTTTCCAGCCGCAACGCGAAAAAAACGCTTTCCCTGATCAGGCATCGAAGCTATGCAAATTCCCGGTTACGAGAAAGTTCGGCGCCGGGGATGTTCTGTCCATGCGGGCGGAAACCGTCTCCCAGTGAATGTTGTGGAAGAAGGCGTCCACATATCGGCGCTGCTGCACCGTAATCCATCTGGTAAGAGTGCTCGTACATATCCATGACCAGAATGGGCAACGTGGCGCTCGGCGCATGCAAGGTGATCCCGCTGTTAACGGGGTTCTCAATCCGCTGAAAATTGGGGCTTAGCGCGTAGCGCCCCCGATCACTTCCGCTCTATCGTCGCACGGCTGCGGCCGCGACCCGCTGGGGAAGCCTAGTCTCGCGCCTACGCACGCTGCCCGGTGAACAAGCTCAAGCCGACTGGGCCCACTTCGGCAAGCTCACGATTGGCCGCGCCGTGCGCCCCCTGATGGCCTTCGTGATGGTGCTGAGCTACCCCCACCGAGGAGCGTCTCGAAGTCAACGTGCGCAAAACCCCCTACGTGCGTTTCGATCTCAACGATTACTCCATCCCCCATACGCACGTACACCGTACCCCGCTTGTTGCCGCTCAGGTTATCGCACCGTGAATTCGTGGTCAAAGGTAGTGTCGTCCGGGGGCTCATCGGTTTTGTGGTTAACGAGGATGTCGAGGAGTGGTTCTTGGTAGGCTTCCCCAAGCGCCTGGTGCAGTTCCTCAAGGAAATCGAGGACAGCGAGGGCCTGGTGCGGGGACCGGTGCTTGGGGATAGGGAGGTGGTTCATGGGGTGATCTCATCCAGGGCAGCCTGGACGTGGTCGAGAGTGATGGCCTTAGCCTTGGTGACAGCGGCGGCGGAGAGAGCGTAGTGGGCGAGCCGGTTAATCTTTCGGGGCAGGCCCTGGGTAGCCTGGAACAGGGCTTCGATGGAAGCCGGCTCGAACACGGGGAGCTCGCAGCCGGCGAGGTGCAGTCTGTGGGCGAGGTAGTGAGGGAGTTCCTCACGGGTGAGTCCTCGCAGGTGATGGCGCACGACGATGCGTTGGGCAAGGGATCCATGCACGGCCATGGAGAGGCGGCGTCGGAGCTCGGTGAGCCCCACCAGGAGTAAACACAGGCGGTTTTCGGAGTCCATCTCGTGGTTGGTGAGCAGCCGGAGAGCTTCGAGGACGTCGTTTCGCAGGTGGTGAGCTTCATCGACGATCAGGACGGGGCGCTGTTTCGCCTCCAGCGTGAGCCGGGTGATCTCGGTGCGGATGAGGCGATAGGCGCTGGCGCGATTGCGCTCGATGGGCAACCCCAGCTCCCAGGCGATGGATTGGTACATATCCATGACATGGCCGGTAGAGAGCGGGACGTAGAACAGGCGGTAGAGGCCGGGGTGCAGGGCGGAGGCGACTTTACGGCAGA
>JBOIEE010000114.1:0-15196 GCA_050740975.1 Gammaproteobacteria bacterium
TCAGCTGTAACTATTATTCGGTCGCGGAACTCTGCGATGCTAGGGATCTGTTTACGCCCATCCAATGCCCACTGCGCTGTTCTGAGTAGCACACAGCGTGCGAAATTTTGTCGTCTACGAATCCCAATTCTTGAAATCTCGTTTAACGCGATCTCGATCGCTTTTCGTATGCGCCACGTTGCCTCGCATTGTAAGTTGCGCGAGTAGCCGATTTCTATCCACACCCCGCCGGTAGATGATTGGCGCAGACCCAGTTTCTCAGGAAGCCTTAGGAGCCAATTGGTTAAATATTCGATATCGGCCGTTGAAAGACGTTGGGTTTTCGCGTTTGTAACAAACGTCGCAAGACTGCTGACATCTGAGCCAATACCTAAGCGGCCGAGAACCCTTGACTCGACAAGACAAGTTCCACCACCCACGAACGGATCAACCACAAGGTCACCCGGCCTAGAAAAAACGCTTATCGCCGCGCGTGCAAATTCAGGAGAGAATCGTGCAGGATATTTGTAATAGTTGTGCGTAAAGCCCTGAACGGGCTTTTGAGAGTAAACAGCGTTGATAAAGGCGTCAGCGTCTTGCCAATTTAGCCTTAACCGCAGTGGTCTACTCATTTTATACTCTGAGGCAATTCGTTCAGCATTATACGGGAAAGGATAATATCCTCTACCATCTTACTGATTAAACAGGCGTCCTATATGAATACATCACAGTTGCCCTGGCGAAGGACCTTGTGCGGGTAGCACGTCGAGAGCGCCGTTAGCGATCTCCGGTACTGGCAGACGGTGCTAACAGCACCAATTTGCCAAACTGAGCTCCGTCGCGCATGCGGGCGTAAGCCTCCTTGAATTCGTCGAAGCGATACACCTGCTCGATGATCGGCTTAAGCTGGTGGGATTCGAACAGCTTGAGCATATCGGAAAATTCCTGCGTCGTGCCCATGGTTGTTCCTTGTAACCTCACCTGTTTCCAGAAAAGATTTCGCGTATCGATGCCAGTCGGGTTTCCAGCCGTAGCTCCAAAGAATACGATGCGCCCGCCGGGGTTGATCAGGCGGGTGAGGGCAGCGAAACCGTCGCCTCCCGCGCTGTCCACAATGAGGTCTGTGCCGCGAGGCTGCGCCAAATGAGACAGCTTTTCACCCCAGCCTTCGGCTGTGTAATTGGCCCCTCCCGCAGGCCGAGCGCGAGCGCCCGTTGCACTTTGCTATCGCTGCCGGAAGTCACCAAGCACCCGTGCACCCACGGCTAGGCCATCTGCATCATCAAAGCCGCCACCCCGCCGCCAATGCCGGTCAACAATACGGTCTCTCCCGCACCAAGCGCCCCTTGGGTAAACAAGGCGCGGTAGCCCGTTAGCCCACCAAGCGGGATCGTGGCGGCCTCCGCAAAAGAAAGACAAGAGGGTTTAGGCGCCAGATTGATTTCGGGCACGCGCACGAACTCCGCTTGGTGCCGTTATCCGGCATACCGAGGATATGGTAGTTTTTGCCCTGCACCCGCGGGTCATCGCCCCAGTCTAAGCTCGGGTTGATAAGCACCGCTGTGCCTACCCAGGATCGACACGCGGCCCGACCTGGTCCACCACCCCCGCGCCATCCGATCCGAGAACGATCGGCACCGCGATGCTCGGATACAGTCCCTGCACGATCCAGAGGTCACGGTGGTTGAGAGCCGATGCCTGAACCCTAACTGTCACCTCGCCGGGCCCGGGGTATGGATAATCGATTTCTCTTATCGCGAGGGATTCGAAGCGTTTTACTTCTGTGAGCACGATCCCCTGCATGGTCTGAACCTCCTGAACGAGATCTTAAAGCCAAAAACCGCGGCATGGGAGTAGCCGCGCAGCGGCGTAACGCGGGCCAGCATTTGGGCGGCATGGACACAATGATTGTCACCGAGATCGTCCGCAAGTTCCCAGATCTTGCAACACGCCGCGTACCCGATCATCTCAGCCAGTTCACCCTGGATTTCTCGACTTCACAGTTGGAGAACTTTTTAAAGCGCCGAACAACGCCACCATCACCGCCCCCAACAGTCAAGGATTCGTGTGATCACGTTCGCATCCACCGGGTGCTAGGAAAATTTCCTGCGAAAAATCCAACGAAACGTGCATCCGTCGATCTTGTGGGACAGGGACCCTGCCGTTAACGTGACCGGCGGTGCTGGGCGCTGAGCGCCCGGGCCGTTAATTGCAAACCATGGAGAGTCTAGTGATGTTTAAGAAAGCGATCTTTTCCTTCCTCTTTCTCTTTTCCTCTCTCGTCCTGGCGGATCCCATCGATATAAATACCGCAAGCGCGGATGAGCTTGCGCAGGCGATAAAAGGGGTGGGTCCGGCCAAAGCCGCGGCCATCGTTGCCCACCGCGAGAAGCACGGTCCATTTGCCTCGATCGACGACCTCGCCCTGGTGCAAGGGATAGGCGAGAAAACAGTGCAGATGAACCGTGAGACTTTGACTATCGGTAGCGCTACCCAATAGCGGCTCGGGCGTCCCTTCCTACAGGGGGAGGAGGGGCCCGTTTTTGACTCACCGCTTCCTAAAAACCTTGGCCTGGGCGCGCAGAAATGCAACCAGACGTTGGATAGCGGGATCGGCGATAGGCTCAGTCAGCTGCACGGTATGTCGGCAAGTGCCCGAGTCGATCGTCACTGTATAATGATGATAGTCGGCCGCCCCACGAGGAGGTACGCCGAGTGCAGAAGGAAGATCAAAAAACCGTGCCGCGCCTACCAAGCGCTTAAGCTCCGCGGCCTCAGCGTCGCTAAGCTTGTCGCTCTCGATGGTGACCGGCGCACTCAGACCTGGAAAGTGCGCGATCCCGCCTTCGCTGGTAAACACTACGTGCATGTTATTCCTCTCACGGCTCACACAATTGCCGGCTAACCCGTTACTCGAACACGCTAATTGAGCACTCGCCTGTGCGGCTGCGCACAGGAGCAAAACCACGCGCGGCGCCATAAATAGACGAGCTTGTCTACGGGATCGCCCGCTTATGCCTCTCTCTATGCTGCGCTTAAACTGCTCTTAGGCTAGCTTGATCCCTACCCGATGCCAGCCGTCGACGACTGCTTTCTGTTCCTCCCCCCCCGCGCCATATAGTCGCACGGCGTTTGCCACCGTAAGCCGGGCGAAACGGCGGAATCCGGCGTTCGGCCGCAACTGGGGATCGCGCAGTGTCTCGTACCAAATGCGGCCCGCTTTCTCCCAAGCATGCCCGCCTAGGCTTGTGGCAACAAAATAAAACGCACGGTTTGGGATCCCCGAGTTGATATGCACGCCGCCGTTATCCTGAAAGGTTTGAACAAAATCGTTCATGTGGCCGGGTTGCGGGTCCTTGCCGAGCACTGGGTCGTCATAAGCGCTGCCGGGCGCCTTCATCGAGCGCAGCGCAACGCCTTTGACCTTTTTCGTTAACAGTCCCGCGCCGATAAGCCAATCTGCCTGATCGGCCGTTTGCTTGAGGAGATACTGCTTAACCAGTGATCCAAACACATCCGACATCGATTCGTTCAACGCGCCAGCTTGGGTGAAGTACACCAGCGGCCCTTCATCCTCCGTGACCCCGTGTCCCAATTCATGCCCGATGACATCAATCGCGATGGTGAAGCGGTTGAAAAGTTCGCCGTCGCCATCGCCGAAGACCATCTGCTGCCCGTCCCAAAACGCGTTGTTGTAGTCCTCATTGAAATGCACCGTCGCATTGAGCGGCATACCCTCATCGTCAATGGAGTTGCGCCCGTAGACCTCCCAGAAAAAATCGAAGGTGGCGCCTAAACCGTCATAGGCCTCGTTGACCGCAACATCCTGAGACCGACGCCCGCCTTCGCTCCTGACGACGCGACCGGGGAGTGTTTGGGTGTTCTGGGTATCATAAATCGTACGCTGCTTCCGGCCTTCGAGTACCATGCGGGCTGGACGCCGTGCGCCAGGGGCTTGCGACGGCGTGGCACGCAAGGCGCGGAAGGTGTTGTCGGTTGATAATGTGTTCAGAGCAGCCGCTCGCTGTTTCGGCGCACCGTTTTGGGCGATCAAACGCAGCAAATGCGGCGGCAAGATGCAGAAGATCGAGTGCCTATGGGTGGTCGAAATACACATGAGCTTCTCCTTCGGGTTATACATGTACGAACGGCTGTCGCGACTGGTTTTTGATCCCCACCGGACGAGAAACACCAACGCCACTACTGGGTGTGGTCCCACGCCTGGCTGAGATAGCTTATCAGAATTGACGACGCTTGCCACGAATTCAGCAATGTCCGGCGAATTCGGTGGGCATTACTTCGACACGATGATCTGAGCGTACCCGCAAGCATGCTCCGGAGTAGGTCCCTCGTTCTATCGTTTGCTCATCTTGGCTTTACCAGCGCATATTGATATTGTTGCAGGCCCAACCTACAAATGCGTTCCCTGCCATGCCACCCGAGATGCTCTTCGAGATCGCTTTGATCGGCGTTGTGCTCGCCGCCGCGTGGTTCTTTTCCAAAAGACTGTGACGGACAAAACCTTGTTTCAAGGCTGAACCAAGGCCATACGCGAGGTCCGGTTTGTGGTGCCTTCAGCGCTGCTTGATATAGCTCGGGCGGGATCACGGGGGCATCGATCTCGCCTTGGCGCTGGTGGAAGAGGATCTGGGTCGCGACATCGCGCGCTTCATCGCGCGCCTGATGGTCGTGCTCCTACGGCGATCGGGCAGTCAGTCCCAGTTCACCGCTTCTGGGATCAGAAACCGACAATCGCCGCGATATTCGAGAGTTTCGGGCCCGGGCCCTGAATCAGCCGGATGCCGAACTAAGTCGCGAGGCGTTTTCGTCTTTAAGCGTAAAGGCCCACAACGGGCGCAACTTGCGCGAGCTACAGACCTGGATCCTGGCGCATCCGGAGGACGATCTCAGCGTCGAGGCACTGGCTGCGCAGGTGGCCATGAGCCTGCGCAATTTCGCCCGGCTGTTCGTGCAGGAGACGGGTATGACACCGGCCATGTGCGTGGAGCACGAGCGTCTTCAGGCGGCACGCTGCACGCTGGAGCAGACGGCTCTCCCCATTGAAACGATTGCTGAGCGTTGCGGGTTCGGTGATCCCGAGCGCATGCGCCGGAGCTTCCAGCGCATGCTCCGGGTCAGCCCGCAAAACTATCGTGCTCGATTTCGATCCAGCTTGTTGAATTGACACCGAAATGGGAGGTGGTGCCGAAAAGAGATCTAAGCAGGGACTTGATCATCGTCGGAGCAACATTGTGAATTTTTCACAGAAACCAATAGCCTTTTGTGGTACTAGCTTGGTGGTTTCATATGAATCGAGGAGGGGCACCCATGAAATTTCTAAGCTCCGCGCACAATAGTTTAAGCCAACGTCTTTTGATCGAGCTGATGGAGCGCGGTCATGCGGTGGCAGTGGCCATGGCCACCAGCGATGAGGCGATGACAGCGGCCGCGGCCCAGCATGCGCCCGATCTGACTAGAGACCTCGCCCTGTACAACCCGGCTTGCGGACATCCTGGTGGTGGCGGTGGGCAAACCGAATCTGATCACAGGAGCCACGGTCAAGGAAGGTGCCACGGTGATTGATGTCGGGATCAATCGCCTGCCCGGTGGAGAGCTGGTCGGGGACGCGGACTTCGCGGCCGTGAAGGAAAAAGTTGACTATATCACACCGGTACCGGGCGGAGTCGGTCCCATGACGATCACGATGCTGGTCACCAACACCGTCCTCGCGGCGGAAAAGTTAACGCGCACAATTTAAGGGAGATCTGTTTGTTCAGGAGGGAGTGCCATGATTACTATCTTTTCCCAGATCGATAAAGAGCTGAGGTCCTGGATCGCCATTTGGCGATTCCTGCGGGGGCTGGACCATCACGGGCTGAAGTTTTATCTTTCGGATGCTAAAGCAAACGCCCGCCACGAACCCCCTGCTTCACAGCCTGGTGATCGCGAGATCGAGACTAAAAAACCTGCTTGGCCTTGCACGCGAAGTAGATGAATTGATCCGAGGGCCTTCCCCCCTTATGGGCTGTGTGTTATAGCACGATCAGATGAGCTAGGCCATGGTGCGGGAGCTTGTTCAGTAGGCGACATATGCGGTGAGTTTAGCTTCGGAGTTTTACCGAAACTTAACCGTAAACAAACCCTTTCCTTACGACTTCGCGGCAAGCGCATCGTATCCCCGTCTGAAGCGCGCCGTTATTTCTCCGGGACGGGGGTGGTGGGGAAACCCACAACGACATTGACCACTGAGCGTATCGGACGTTTTGTGAATTTTTCACAGCGTTCAGGATTGCTTCGCATTAAACTCCGCTGCTACCGTTTCGAACAGCGAGGGGTAAGTTAGCCCGCATAGCGAGAGTAACCCATGGCCCATCCTCCGCAACCGCGTCGCCGCCAAATCCTTGGTTACTGCCTGGGAGCTTTCGCAGGGGCCATGTGCGTGCTCGTGCTTCTGCTGCCCGGACAAGAGGATTTCCACGTACGCGGGCCCATGAACACAGGTCACGAGGGCTGTGGATGCGAGTCGTGCCATAAACCGGCTGCTGGCACGCTGCGCCAGCAACTGCAGGCGAATGTGCGCTATTTGTTGGGGCAACGGGAAACGCTCGTGCCCTTCGGCCACGAGGACGTGACGACCGAGATCTGCCTCAAGTGCCACGAGCGCCCGAACGACCGGCATCCGGTGTTTCGCTTTTTCGAGCCGCGCTTCGTCAAGGCGAGAGCCGCCCTTGGGCCACAACTGTGTACCTCCTGCCATCTAGAGCATGCCAGGAAACGGGTTACGCTGGACGATACCGGCTATTGCGTGAATTGCCATGAGGAGACCAAGCTCAAAAAAGACCCGTTGGACATCTCCCACGAGCAATTGATCGCAGCAGACAGATGGCAGACCTGCCTCGGTTGCCATGATTTCCACGGCAACCACGTCATGAAAACCGCGACCAAGGTGGAACAAGCGTTTCCGCCTGAGAAAATCCTAGCCTATTTTCAGGGTGGCCCGTCGCCCTACCCTGAGAGGAGGCAGTACAAAGCAAAAAAGGAGGGGTGTGATGATTAGCAAGCCTTTTATCATTACCGTGCTGATACTGCTTGTGCTGAGCGTCTATCTTTTCGCCAGCGCTCCCGCGCCGCTGCCGGAACAACGCCCTGCCGGCGAGAGGATCCCCATCGCCCAGGTGTTCAACGTGGTGGAGGCGGAAAACGATGTCGTGCGCGCCCTATGGACCAAGGAGATCGTGGGCGCCGGCAAACAAGTGGGCCTCGCGTTCAATGAAGACTGGCGGGAGGAGGATGTGCAAGCCGGGCCATTGCCGGCGCTGTTTTTGCGCGAGACCGCGGTCAGCCTAGAGAAGAATCCGGTGCGGTTGAGCCTGTACCTCGGCTCAGACTATCCGATCAAGCCAGCCAATAAGTTTACCGCGGCCCAAATGGAGAAATTCAAAAACATACGCAAAACCGGTGAACCACAATTCTTCCTCGAACAGGACACAGGGCTGCACACCGCCATGTTTTCGGATATCGCCGTGGTGGACGCCTGTATCGATTGCCACAACAAGCACAAGGAGAGCCCGAAATCGGATTGGAAGCTGGGGGATGTGATGGGGGCGACCACCTGGTCGTATCCGGAAGACGCGGTCACTCTGGATGAGCTGATGAAAATCCTGACCGCCCTTCGCCAGGGATTCCGCGAGGCCTATACGGCTTATCTCACCAAAGTGGAGCGCTTCGCAAACCGGCCGCAAATCGGGGACAAGTGGCCGCGCGACGGGTTTTATTTGCCCACGGTCGATGTGTTTATGAAGGAGGCGGTCAAGCGCGCATCGGAGAGCACCTTGGTCAGTATGCTGGCGGCCTTAACACCCCAGACTCCTGAGCAGAAAGTCGCCAGCTCGCCGGCTGATATCCGCCCGAGTGCGAGTGCGCCGACTAAGCCTAAAGCGGTTTTGGCGGTCGCGACGCCGATCGCAACCGAAACGATTCTGGATCACCAGGCGAACAGCGGCTATGAAGTCTTCGGCGTCTGCCGTTCCCAAGAGTGACAAGAGAATCTTGGCCTTGCACGCGCGGGAGACGAGCTGGGTGGAGATCGTCGACTCCCAAGGCGAGCGCCTTTTCTATGCCTTACTGGGCGAAAAACAGGATACAGTGCTGATGGGCAAGGCGCCATTTCGCGTCGTGCTCGGTAACCCAAGGGGCGTCGCACTGGAATACAACGGCAACCGCTTCGATCACTCCGCGTTCTACCGCGAAGGCCGGGTGGCCCGTTTTTACATCGGCGAGTAACGGAGGAAAGAGCAGATGCAAACGCAGCATTTCGAAGCTCATTCTTACCTCGGCGTGTTGTTGCTGCTCGCTTTCTTTGCTCAGGACCTATTCCATCTCAAATGGCCATGGCTTGCGGTCCTGCAAACAGATGAAACCTACAAACAGGTGAGCGGCCTAGTGCTGGTCACATTTATCGGCTATCAGTGGTATCTGTCCGTGCTGCGGGCCAAAGGGTTAAGCGAAGAAGCGGCCCGCCACTATGAGCGCCATCGATGGGCCGGCGCCCTGGCGCCGCTTTTCTTTTACCTGCACTCGCACCAGATCGGGTACGCGTATCTATTTCTATTGAGCACCATCTACTTCGGCAATGTCGTATTGGGATTGCTCCACCCACTGATCCTGCAAACCAACAATAAGCACTTGTTCAACGGCTGGATGGTGACTCACGTCTCTATAGCCGTGTTTCTGGTGACGCTCGCGAGCTACCATATCTTCACCGCGTTCTATTATTCGTAGCATGGGAACAAGGCTTAGCACTAATAGGCGGTCGACATGACCCACAAGGGTTGTCATTTCGTACACGGATGCTACGGATCCCAGTTGCATGGGTGCCTTCTTTGGCGCTGGATTCCGGCCAATCCCCCGTGTCAAGCGGGGCAGGCTCTGGCCGGAATGACGAAAGCAAGCAAAGGACTGTCCGATCCAAATTGACCGGGTACCAGCGGCGCTTCGAATCAGTCGAAGCGCCGTGGCTTGGATGAGGTTTTAGCAGCGCGTTTTTTCTTGATCCCAACTCTGTTAACATGCCGGTTTTGAGGTTGGCGGTATGAATTGGGTCGATTACGCGATCCTGGTCATCATGGCGCTTTCTGCGATCATCAGTATCTGGCGCGGTTTCATGCGCGAGGTATTATCTCTCCTCGGCTGGATCGTGGCCTTTTGGGTAGCCTTGGGTTTTGGGGACGTGGTCGCGGATCGCTTGGTGAATCACATCGAGACGCCCTCGGTGCGGCTGGGGGCAGCATTCGCGCTTCTATTCGTGGCCACCCTCATGGTTGCCGGGTTGGTTAACTTTCTTATTGGCAGACTCATAGCGAGCACAGGACTGACGGGAACGGATCGCATGCTGGGTATATTTTTTGGTCTGGCCCGTGGGATCGCCATCGTCACCGCTCTGGTGCTGGCGGCGGGCCTGACGCCCTTACCCAAGGATCCTTGGTGGAGCGAGTCGCTTTTCGTGGGCCATTTTCAAGACCTAGCCGTGTGGATCAAGGAAATGTTGCCGGAGAACTTCGCCCAGCACATCACCTTTGGTGAAGAGGCAAGCGACGCGGAAGGGGCGATCGCAAACCCGCCGGCCGATAGCGCAACAAATTGAAATTAGGACGACATGTGCGGGATCATCGGTATCGTAGGTAAAAGCAGTGTCAACCAGTCGCTGTACGACGGGCTGACGGTATTGCAGCACCGGGGCCAGGATGCGGCGGGGATCGCCACCTATCACGACGGCCGGATGCACATTCGAAAATCCAACGGCTTGGTGCGCGATGTGTTTCATACCCGCCACATGATGGAACTGATCGGGCGCATGGGGATCGGCCACGTGCGCTATCCCACGGCGGGTTGCTCCTCGGCCGCGGAAGCGCAGCCTTTCTACGTCAATTCACCCTACGGGATCACGCTGGGCCACAACGGAAACCTCACCAACGCCGAAGAGCTGAAAGAGCACTTGTTCCGCGAAGATCTGCGCCACATAAACACTGATTCGGATTCCGAGATCTTGCTCAACGTCTTCGCTCATGAATTGCAACGCATGGGCAAGTTTCGGATCGATGCCGAGGACATCTTTTCTGCGGTGGCTCGTTTGCATCAGCGTTGCCGCGGAGGCTACGCGGCGGTGGCCATGATCACGGGAGTAGGCATCGTGGGATTCCGTGACCCGTACGGGATCCGGCCTCTGGTGTTTGGGGAACGCGAAACCGAGGATGGTATGGAATATATGATCGCTTCGGAAAGCGTAGCCATCGATGTGCTCGGTTTTCGGCGGGTGTGCGACGTTGGCCCGGGCGAGACCGTCTTCGTCGACTTCAAGCGCAATCGCGTACACGCCCACCAATCCGCGAAGGTGCAGCAGTTTGCCCCGTGTATCTTTGAGTATGTCTATCTCGCCCGTCCCGATTCGATCATCGACGGGATCTCCGTGGTCAAAGCGCGCATGCGCATGGGCGAATCCCTAGCGCGCAAGCTTGCGAGCACTTGGCCCGATCACGATATCGATGTCGTGATCCCCATCCCGGATACCGGCCGCACGGTGGCCCTGGAGCTTGCGAACACTCTAGGACTCAAGTACCGCGAGGGATTCATCAAAAATCGTTATATCCCGCGCACCTTTATCATGCCGGGTCAGGCTATGCGCAAGCGTTCGGTGCGACAGAAATTAAACGCCATCGAGTTGGAGTTCAAAGGTAAGAACGTGCTTTTGGTCGATGACTCCATCGTCAGGGGCACGACCTCGGGCCAGATCGTGCAGATGGCTAGAAGCGCGGGCGCGTGCCGCGTCTATTTCGCCTCGGCGGCACCGCCGGTGCGTTTCCCCAATGTTTATGGGATCGACATGCCCTCCAAGGAAGAGCTGATCGCACATAACCGCACCGAAGAAGAAGTCGGCCACTTGATCGGGGCAGATCGCATCTTGTTTCAGGACCTAGACGATCTGATCCAAGCGGCCCGCGCCGGTAACCCTGAGGTGCAGGCATTCGATACCTCGTGCTTCACCGGGAAATACGTCACCGGCGATGTGAGCGAAAGCTACCTGAATCAGATTGGAACGATGCGCTCGGATGAGGCGAAATCCCGTAGCGGCCGGCGGAGTACGTTTGCCAAGACCCCGATCATCATTGGTTAACCCCCTCGCCAAAGCAGGGAACGAATGGTGCGACAATAACTTCCACCGCGAGGCAAGCGACGACGCCCGCCCCCGCGCCTTCCGGCGCTGCTCGGATCCATCAAGAACAAGGTAGACAGAACACGAGCATGGGTTGCCGCTGAGGCAACATCTATTACTCGGCGCCTTCCATCGCACTGCGTTCAGCGAGCTCGCGAACGGTAAGCATCGCGATTGCTATCAACAGCGGCACGAGGTTGTAAACTGCGCGATATACGAGGAGACCGGCGGCCAGCGATTCGGGGCTTACCGTAGAACGAAAGGTGAGCAAGATAATTCCGTCGAAAACCCCGAGCCCTCCGGGCACATGACTCGCCATACCCGCCACGATGCCCACGGCGTAAACGACCAGAAAACCGAGGAATGGGATGTCAGCCTGCGGAAGAAGGATGTACAAACAGCCGCCGGCGGCAAGGATATCGGTCACCGAGATGGCGAGCTGGGCGAACGCGATCCGTCCGCTGGGAAGCCTGAACGTCCACGGACCCACTCGTATGGGGTCGCGCCGGGCAAATGCGAGGATGACCAGAACGGAAAAAATTCCTAGCGCTGACAGCCCGATAGCCCTGAGCCCGATCGGGCTCACTCTGAAAATTTCTGAGAAAATATCGGGGTACACAGCGAGTGCGGCGCCGGAGATGACCGCGATGCATAGGCCAAAGGCGACCATTCCGAAAACTGTGATCCTGGCCACATCGAAAATGCCGAGCCCAGCAGAAGCGTAGATCCGGTAACGCACCGATCCCCCTGATATAATATTTAAGCCCAGCGAGTTCGCGATGGCGCAGCCGCAGAAAGTCGCCAGCGCGATGGTTTTGAAAGGCACACGCTGCTTAAGATAACGCAACGCGGACCAATCGTAGCCGCTGAGCACCAGGTAGCTGCAGAGGGCACATAAAGCCGCGAGCAGGAGTCGCGAGCCGGAAATCTTTTCCAGCTCGGACAATAACTGGCGTGGGCTGATTTCGCCTAACACCTGATAAACAGCCCCTGCGGCCAGGCAAAAAACCAAACCAGGTAGAAGTTGTCCTGCGATTTGCTTTATCCGTTTCCTATCTAGACTTCTCATGTGTAACCATTCCCGGCAGCGACAGCAACCCTAGGAATAAGATGAAAGCACTTTTTATTGGCGGATCGCTGAATCAAACCAAGATCATATACCAGATCTCCCGCCACCTACCGCAGTTCGAAGCGTATTTCACTCCATACTACTGCGAGGGTTTCGGACGCTTGTTGCAGCGAGTGGGGCTGGCCGATTGTACCGTCATGGGGGGTAACTTCTTCCGGCAGACGCTGCGTTATCTCGAGGCCCAAGATGTGGCGTTTGACTACGAGGGGCGCAAAGGCTCCTACGACTTGGTCATTACTTGCAGCGACCTGGTGGTGCCCAAGAATGTGCTTGGATCAAAGCTCGTGCTGGTGCAGGAAGGCATGACGGATCCTGAAACCATCGTGTTTCATCTGGTGAAAAAGCTGCGCTTGCCGCGTTGGTTCGCTTTCACTTCGACCACGGGATTGTCCGACGCCTACGATATCTTTTGCGTCGCATCCCAAGGTTACAAGGAACTGTTCGTGCGCAAGGGGGTAAGAGAAGGCAAGATTCGGGTCACCGGGATCCCCAATTTCGACGACTGTCAGCGTTTCTTGGACAACGATTTTGTTTATCGGGACTACGTCCTGGTTGCAAGCTCGGATCGGCGCGAGACCTATAAGTACGAAAACAGGCGTAAGTTTATTGAAAAGGCGAATCGGATCGCGGACGGCCGGCCTTTGATCTTCAAGGTTCACCCGAACGAGAATGCGGAGCGGGCTAAACGCGAAGTCGAGCGTTACTCGCCAGGAGCCTTGTGTTTTGCCGACGGCAACACCGATCACATGATCGCGAACTGCTCTGCCTTGGTGACCCGTTTCTCGTCGGTGATCTACGTCGCGCTCGCCCTTGGCAAGGAAGTGCATTGCGATCTAGCATTGGAGGAGCTCAGAGGGCTCATGCCCATCCAAAATGGGGGGCGCTCGGCCGCCAATATCGCCAGCGAATGTTTGAAGCTGTGCGGTATAAGAGGCTTCGCCTGGTCGTAGACTATGAAGAATCGCATCATCGTTCAGGCCCGTGTCGGTTCCAGCCGCCTCCCCGGCAAGGTCCTGATGGACCTGTGGACAAGCCCTCTTCTCACCTTCTCCTCACCGTGCACCCGCGCTTTCCGTAGCGCCACCGAGCGCCTGGTACAACGGTCGAGCGACGAGCCCGACAGCAAGCGCGAGCAATGCCCCCGCGAGGACATCGACGAGATAGTGGTAGCGCAGCAATACGGTCGCCATCACCAGCCCGATTGCAGGAATAAGCATTACCCAAAAGGTGCGACGATGAAAACGGCGGGCATAGTAAACCACGAGTAGTGTAAGCGCCGTGTGCCCGCTCGGAAAACAATCGCGCGTAACCTGCTCGAGTCGATTCAGGGTCACTTGGATTGTGTCGAAAAACAGCACGCCGGTGAGCGGTGCGGCTTGTTGTTCGGCAAGTGTAAATCGTGGCCCCAGCGCAGGCACCGTGAGATAACCGAGATACGATAGATAAAACCCGAGCACAAATACGAACAACAAAAAATGATAAGTTGCAAACCGGCCCTTGCGCCACACCACTGCCCCTAGCGCTACGGGCCAGAAAAAGAAAGTGACGTAAGCGTACAACAGCAACTCATTCACAAGCGGCAGGTTGAATCGTTCCAGCCATAGCGTAGGGTGCACGCCTAGCATCCGGTAATCCATTCCTGCAAGCTGCCAATCCAGATCGCCAGGATTCACCAGCGGGATCAGGTAGGTCAGCTCCTTGTACATGAGCGGTATCAACAACACGGCGTACCAGCCCCGTATAAACCCCATGATGCGCTGACAGGGGGGTGCCAAGAGCGGACGAGAAAGCTTGGCCATGGCAACGATCAGGGCAACGATAATTGCGTGCGCGCTCAACACGGCCCACCATAAACCCACCCGCTGACTGCTGGCTAGGACAAGCGCAGTGATAATCGCTAGGTAGGTTAAGACGACTTTGTCTGCGGGGCTAAGCTTCCCTGAGTACGATCCTTTACGGGAAACTCTTGAATCGGAATTGGCCTGGGGTGATCGTAGTAAGGGCGTGGTGCTAGGGCGCCCTTTAGTCATGCGATCACCGTCTCTCTCCTTCTCCGCGAATATATCTTGGACCACTGCAACCTTTCGTATTTCTTATCCGATTATTCAGGCCTAGCCGCGTTCCGATCTCCATCGGCAATGTACAGGATCACACGTGACGTTGAAACTAGAAGACAGAGCTGGTCAAATGAGGATCCCCAAATTCCTTGCCTACCTGTGCGCCATTATGATTGATATTACCAAGTCTCAGAACGCCTTGTATCTGACGACCGCCGGTAGCTAGGCGAATGAAAAATCTCATCATTGTTCAAGCTCGTGTCGGCTCCAGCCGACTTCCCGGCAAAGTATTAATGGATTTGCTGGGTGAGCCCTTACTGGTGCGTTTGCTTGAGCGGATCGGCCGCGCAACAGTACCGGCGCAGATCCTGGTCGCGACCACCACGGCAGCCGAGGATGATGCGATCGTGGCCGTGTGCAAAAGCTTGGGGGTTGAAGTCTATCGTGGCCACGCCACAGATCTGTTGGACAGGCACTATCAGGCCGCCCGACACCACGGCGCGGAGGTGGTGGCAAAGATCCCCTCGGACTCTCCGCTTATCGATCCCGGCCTCATCGATAAGGTGTTTGCGCGGTTTAAAGACGGTAATTATGACTACGCCAGCAATCTGCACCCCGCATCTTATCCCGATGGAAACGACGTGGAGGTTATGAGCATGGCGGCCCTTGGCTGCGCCTGGCAGGAGGCGAAGCGTCCCATGGAGCGAGAACATACCACGCCTTTTATCTGGGAGAGGCCGCATCGTTTCGCGATCGCCAACCTCGATTGGGGTGCGGATGGGAGCGAGCAGCCGAAGCGCGATTATTCCATGTCGCACCGCT
>JBOIEE010000115.1:0-12876 GCA_050740975.1 Gammaproteobacteria bacterium
GGTAACCAACCCACGGATATCAGCATGATCAACCGTCGCAGTTACTGGCTCCGTCTCTTCCCATGGCTTGCGAAACCTCCAGATACATCCACCGTCGCGGCAACACTTGACAGCGGAAGTCATATCAACGCCCAACCCACGATCTCATCGATCTCTTCATACACCTTTTGCATTGCTCCACCCAAGTCGGCAGGTGTGTCCTTGGCGTGGATAGGGTGTTTCGGATCCATTTGGCGATAAAGCATGTGGTGGCGCTGATCGATGCTGCCGAAATACCGCTTCCGCAAGCTCATAGGCATATTCGGCTGGCGTGGCAATCGGCTGCGCGGGATCGCGCGGGTCGATGTTCACCGGGCTGACATAGAGCGCGAAATGAGGCTTCGTCTGCTGGAGGAAGAAGCGCACCATACCGGATACTCGTACCAGCTTGGGCAGGAGCTCAAACTCGAGCCTCACCCATTCGCTCCATTCACCAACGCTTAAGAGCACCTGCTCCTCTCCGATTTCGAGCATCGCTACGGGGTTTTCGGGGTCGACATACGCCCGGAGATTTACCTTTGCTTTCGGGCTGTCCCTTTAAGAAATCGCGGGATAGGTCGTTTGGAGCCTGGAGAAGCCACCGCTCTGAGCGAGCTTTTTGAGGTTAGGCAGCTGCCCTTCGGCCATCCAGCGCTCGGCAAGGGCAGGATCGAAACCGTCTAAGCCAAAATTATCGTTCGGAAGTGTTTCTAACCAGTGAGAGATGACCTTAAGCCCTTTGCCGCGCGCGAGGCGCAGCCAGGACTTATCTGTCTCTCGCTGAAGGTTTTTTACCCGTTCATACTCGAAGTAACCTTTGGGGTTGTGTTCATCAGCCGCGCGTTCGCAGTCGCTTAGTATTGGAAGCCAGCCCGCCTCTAACATACTCATAACCATTGAGGTTCCGGAACGCGGCAGGCCAGAGACTATCACGATTGCCTCGCCATAGCGCCATTTTCTTAACATGCGGGCTAGCGCGTCCATCGACGGCCTATTCGATATAACCAGGTCCCTTAAGATGTTCTAAGACATCGGGATCGAACTTATAGTTTTGAGCCTGCTCATCGTCCGTCCATTTTTTCCAACTGGCGATGTTGTTTGCCTGTATTTGATTTAGTACGGATGCGTACTTGTATTTCAGATAAAGATCGGGAACGAACCGATACAGCGACCGACTTTCCTCTGGGGCTGCGGATACGTCGAAGTATCGCCATCAATATGCGTATAATTCACCGCGCTCACGGCGCCAAGTGAGAGCATCACAAGAAGTGCGATTATAAAAATCCGTCTCTTATTAGCAATCCGCAAAATCCTCTCCTCCTAAGAGCTTGTAAGTAAAGCTGGTTATTTTAGCAACAAGCGCCTCTCCCTACCACTATAGTCTTCTTCAACATGGTATGAGTCTAAACGGAGGAGCGGCTTTGCAACGAGGAATGAGTCTGAAGCGCTGTGAATGGGTCGAAGATCGATTGTTGGAAACGGGTTAAGGTGGGTCAGTTTTCAATCATCGTTGACAGAGGAGTATGACAACGTCATATATCGGTGGCCACGCCACGCCCTTCGACCTTGTTGCTCAGGACGGACTGGTTAGCGCCAGCAGCGGTCGATGTTGCGCGGCGCGCGTCCTTAAATTGCAGCCGGTGTAATTTAGTGTATACACCCGGGTGGGCGATCAGTTCCGCGTGGGTGCCTATTTCGGCGATCTTGCCTTTGTCCAAGACGATGATCCGATCCGCGTTTTCGATAGTCGATAAGCGGTGCGCGATAATGATGCAGGTTCGTCCTTTTCGCAAATCTTCCAGCGCCTCTTGGATATGGCGCTCCGAGGCGCTGTCCAAGGAGGAGCTTGCCTCATCGAGAATGAGGATCGGTGCATCTTTTAGAACCGCACGGGCAATCGCAAGACGCTGCCTCTGGCCGCCGGACAGGCGGACTCCGTTCTCCCCGATCACGGTGTCCAACCCTGCCGGCAGAGCGTAGACGAATTCCATGACGTGCGCCGCCTCCGCGGCACGCACGACCTCGGCCTCGCTGCTAGCGCGCATGGCCCCATAAGCGATATTGTTGCGTATGTTGTCGTTAAATAGGATCACCTCCTGGCTGACCAGGGCGATATTGCTCCGGAGAGAGGCGAGGGTGATCGCTTCGATATCGACACCGTCGATAAAAATCTGCCCGCTGGAGGGGCTGTAAAAGCGGGAGATCAGGTTTACGAAGCTTGACTTCCCGCTGCCTGAAGCTCCCACCAGAGCCACGGTCTCCCCTGGGGCTATGACCACCGAAACCCCGCGCAGGGCCTGCGCATGCGCGGCGTCATAGCTCAATCTTACATCCCGAAATTCAATCTTACCGTCTGCTCTGGTGATCCGCACCGTACCCTGATCCGGTTCCGGATCGCGGTCGATCAAGGCAAACACGCTCTCCGCGGCGGCCACCCCGCGTTGCAGATGCTCATTGATTCCGGTCAGCCGTTTGATGGGAGATAACAGCATGGCGATGGCGGTGAAAAACGATACGAACTCCCCCACGGTCATGCTGCCGGCTTGCGCCTGTTTTCCGGCAAGGTAGCTGATGAAGGCGAGTGCCACTGAGAGAACCAATAGCACTAAAGGTCCGTTCGCCGCCACCGCGGCGGCCACCTTCATGGTGAACTGGCGCACCCGGTTTATGGCTTGTTCGAAGCGTTCGATCTCATAGGCCTGCCCCGCGAAGATCTTTACCGCCTTCTGGCATTCGATGGTCTCTTGTGCCACCTGGGTGATTAGGCCCATAGATTGTTGCACCCGCCGGCTCAACTCGCGTAAGCGCTTTCCTATCCAAGCCACGATAAGGCCGACCAAAGGGGCCATAAGCAAGACGATGAGCGCTAAGCGCCAGTTGCAATAATTCAGGTAGATGATGAGACCGGTTGCGGCGAGTGAATCTTGGACCAACACGATGACGCCACGGGTCGAAGCATCGGCTACCTGGGCCACGTCGAACGTCAGCTTGGAGAGCAGTCCTCCCGAGGCCGTATCGTCGTAGAATTTCGAGGGCAGGGTTACGAGCTTGCGAAACATCGCGGCCCTCAGATCCATCACTACTTTTTGGCTCACCCACACCACCGCCACGTCCCCGACGTAGCTCAAGACCCCGCGGATCAGGAATACAAGAATGATCAAGCTGGGGATCAGCCAGCGGGCGGTGGGGTCCTTAGCCACAAAGCTCCCATCGAGTAGGGGTTGCAGCAGGGCGGGGAGAGCGGGTGCGCTCAGCGCCAACAGGGCCATGCTCGCGATCGCGATCCCGAAAGTATGCCAGTAGGGCCTGACATAGCCCAGCAGGCGTTTGTAGATCTGTGTGCTCGGCCCGCCTCTTAGTGATCTCACGTTAGAAACCTATAATGGCCTAGAAAAAAGCCAGCGCTCTTGAGCTAAGCAGCGCTTGCCAACCATGAGCACCGAGGAAGCGGGCTATTACGCGTCCCATAGGTTAGTTCTCAATAGTCATTGAAATATAAGGATAAAAGTTATCCTCTCGTAAAAGCCCCTGAGTTGCTGACCGCCAGAGAGTCGCACTTTGTGATGTGTATTGAAATCACGTTATTCATACGCAACTTCATCCCCTGGGTGCAACCAAAAGTATCAATATTGAAAGGTTTTGTAAATCAATGACTTTAAAGATCCTGCCTGGGTGGCTGAAAGGGAAGGCCGGTTCGAGCATTCCCTTCTCGGTGCTTGGCTGACGGACATACTGATGCTATGGTAATCGTTAATGAACCTTTTGTCTTAATGAACAACTGTAGGTGAAGGCCAAACACCCGGGCCGAGCCTTCGAGATACAGATCCGTTCACGAACCGTGCATAAATCACAACGGTCCTGTGAAAAAAATCACTGCGAAATAAAGGTGCGCGGAGTAGTTTCCACAGACAATAGAGACTGATGGGAAGGACACCACCCGCTCAGGTGGTGATAAGGGCAGGCGTTTCCTTGTTTTCACCGGGGCGGCGCGCTATCGAGATAGCTGGTCGATAATGGCTAGCGCGGTACCTGATTTCGTTCCGAGTCAAGCGCATGCTTGGGGTCGGTGTCTTGACGAAAAACTAAGCCAGACTAGCCGGACTTAGAGACATCATTCCGAGGCTCGGGGCTCGCGGCGGGCTTCGCCTATTGACAGGTGCTCATTAGTATTAGACCTTTGCGTATCTGAACGCTTTACAAGCTTTACAAGCTGGACGACGACAGTTTCGACAATAGATTAACGTATTGCTTGAATTATGGCTCGAATGGAATAACTAATAATCACTATAGAGATGTTGATCTCTAGCAAATACGCAGTGGAGAGCCAGCTCGGCCAGGGTGGCATGGGGGTGGTATATAAAGTCGAGCACATCGCTCTGGGCACCACCTCTGCGCTCAAGGTGCTGCAGCCGGATTTGCTCGGGAACCCCGAAGTCGTGAAGCGCTTTTATCGCGAAGCGCGGGTCATGGCCCGGCTCAACCACCCTAACATCGCACGGGTGGTAGATGTCCATCGCGATGATGCGCTCCAGTTCCACTACTTCGTCATGGAATACGTCGAGGGGAAGACCTTGCGGCAGCATCTACAGCGTCAGGGACCCTTACCTCTTGCAGCAGTTCTTGATATCACGCGCCAGGTCGCACGCGCCTTGGACTACGCTCACAGTTATACCCCGCCCGTGATTCATCGTGACATCAAACCAACCAATATCCTAATCGAAAATGGTTCGCAGCGGGTGGTGGTTACCGATTTCGGCATCGCCAAAGAAATCGCCGCGGAAGTTGATCAGACCGAGATCACGAGGGCCGGGACACTGTTGGGAACGCTCAAATACTGTCCCCCGGAACAGATCCGCAATGAGTCACTGGACGGCAGTGCCGATATCTATGCTTTGGGGATGGTCATCTACGAGGCCTATACTGGAGTACATCTTTTTGACCGCCTGAATGATGACGAAATCGTCGCTAAGGTGCTGCATCCTGAGGAATACGCGTTGTCATTCAAAGAACCGACACCGGCACAGTTTGCCATGCTGGTGCGGCGGGCTATCGCGAAGACACCGGCCCAGCGCTACCGACGGATGGCGGACCTGTTAAGTGATCTTGAGGCCTGTCGGGCAACTCTGGATGAAACTACAATGAGTATCGGCTCGGTTGGAACTGCCATCGGCGTGTCGCCTAACCGGATGGACACCGATATTACCTTGCTTGCAACGCAGGTCCACGAGTCAGCGGAAAAGCGAGATTGGCGCCTCGCCGTGCAGTTACAGGCCGAGGCCCGGGAAAGTCGAGAGAAAGCGATCCGTGAAGGCGCAGCACAGCTTGCACCGAATCCGTTCAAAGAAGGGTGCGAGCGCGAACAGGCCGGACTCGAGCATCTGCGTCAAGACCAGTTTTCTCTCGCGCAGGAAGCCTATCAGCAAGCTGTCCAACTCCTTGGACGGGCTTGTGAGCTGGCGATCGCCGAAGCCCTAACCCTACGTGCGGAGCAAGCCCGGCAAGAGATGCTATCAGCACAGGGTCAAGCCGACCGTTACCGGGCCAAGGATCGGGCTCGGACTGTTTACGAACGCGCATTGACGCTACAGGTCCAAGGTGAAGATCGGTGGGAACACCAATCCTACACTGGGGTTTGGCAAATCTATAATGAAGCGCGAAGTCTATTCGAGGAGGCGCAGCAACTCGCTTACCGTGGCTTGCGCGAAGAAGCGAAAGCGGCGCAAATTGAGGCTAAGGCTGCGCGCGAGCGAGCTATCGAGAAGGCGGCTGAGGAACGTGCGCCGCAAGCGTTCCGGGACGCGGTAGGGAATGAGGAAGCGGCCGACGCGGCGCTTGCGCAGGAGGAGTTCATGCAAGCGGGTGAGTTGTACCGGGCGGCGAATCGCCAATTCGATGTTGCCAGACAACACGCTAGCGACGGGCATGAACCTCGCCAAGCGATGGAGCACCAGAGCACGGAGGTGGGACGAAAGGCGGCAGAGGCTCATCCACGCGAAAGCGACGAACACCAAACGGATTTTGAAAGAAGTATCGGATTGCTGCGGCAGATTGAGTTAGCCGCGCTCGTCGATCGGCAGCGAGAGCAGGCGAAGCGGGCTAAAGCTCGGGTCCAGACTCTACAGGAAAGAGCCTCGCGCAAAAAAGCGGGCCGGCGCTCCCAAGGACAGAGCGAATGGATAGTGTCGCAAGCGGATCGCCTGTTTAAACAAGAGAGCTATCCCCAGGCGCTGGCGAAGTTTGAAGAAGCGGCTGCCCTGCTAAGCTCGCGGCTAGATGGGAGCGTACTCCGGCTTGGCACTCGTCGGGTTACGCGTTATTCTGGGCTCCTGCTCGTTCTGTTCGTCCTGGTCGCGGTAGTCTATGTGGCGAGATTTTCCAATCGCTCGTCGGGCCGCGATTTAGCGCCACCCTCAATAAGTGCCTGGACCCCCGATCAGGAGGGGGAAGTGGTGGTTGTGCCCGGTCAGATCCAAACATTTACCGTCCAGGCAAAGGGGAGTCCACAGGCACCTCCGCTGCGATATACCTGGTTTCTTAACGATGAAAAGCAGGCAGAGGGTCCGCAATGGGCCTATCGGCCGGAGATGTCGGAGGCCGGGGAACAGCCTAGAGAGGTGCGAGTGGTAGTAAGCGACCGGCACAATCGGACGGTCGAGAAGCACTGGCAGATCCGTATAGCGAGCGCGAGCGATAGGCCGAGGATCGACGGATTCGCGCCAGCCGCCGATGCGCTGGAGGTCAAAGCCGGTGGCTCACAAAAATTCCAGGTACAGGTGTCGAACGCGGTCCCGAGGGATCCTCTCGCATTGCTCTGGTTTTTGGATGGCGGTCGGGTAGCCGAGGGTGAGGGGTGGGAGTTTCAAGCGCCCGCAACCGGAGGGCCGCACCGTGTGACCGTGGAGCTGAGGGACTATACAGGGGTAGTCGACCAACGGTCTTGGCAGGTGCGGGTTAAGGTATCTGCGTCCTCCGCGGAGCGGTTGGCGATTTCGCAAGTAAGCCCGGTGGTCGAATCCGATCAGGAGTTCATCATCAGTGTCGGGCAGAGACAGATTTTTTCCTTCAAGGCCGAGAGTCCGGAACAGCGCGCGCTCTCGTATGCCTGGTTTCTCGATGGCAAAAAGCGGGGGGAGGGAATGCAATTCGTCTATCGACCGCGCCCCATCGAAGCTCGGTTAGGGATCAGGGAGCTCAAAGCGATGGTTAGCGATGATCAGGGCCAGTCGCTTGAAAAAGTCTGGCGGGTGGGAATCCGAGAGGCTGGCCGTGGCCCCGAGATCATTGCGGCTTCGCCCCTGAACACGGAATCGATCACCCTTGCTGCCGGCGCCCTGCAGGGCTTTTCGGTAGAGGCCTCTGACCCGGACCACGGCGATCAACTCACTTTTGTGTGGTCGCTCGATGGGCGTGAAATGGCGCGCGGAAGGAGTTGGAGTTGGAAACCAGAGGAACTGCATAAGGGGGGCGCGCATACCGTGAAAGTGACGGTTTTGGATAAAGCAGGCTTGAGCGCGCAGCGCATATGGAGCGTTACCGTGCCAGCCCTCCCGGTTCCCTCAGAGGCCCAGGGATCCGCTGAACCTGCTCCCAGCGAGGAGTCCACTGCTCCGCGTGAGCCGATCGTTATGCAAAGCAATAGCTTGGTGAGAATCGAACGGGCGTTTTCTTCACTGACGACAGCCAGACCGGGGGATACGGTCGAATTCGTAACCGAGTACTCGCTAACGCTCCCAGCCGGGAACCGCGACGAATTTGTGCGGGTAACGTGGGCACTGGAACGAAAGGGAAAGAAGCTAGGTGAGGAAGGGATCCATACGAGAATGGCAAAGGCTGGAGCACATGCGGCTTCCAATCAGTTTGCTCTCCCGAAATATATGAGACCGGGCCGCTACGCCGTCGAACATAAAGTGCAGGTGGGTGAAAGTTACGCCAGCGCCCGGTCGTATTTTTCCGTTGCGCCAAACTGACTCATCACGCTGATTCGTAGCCAGCACGCGACCAGGTTCGCCGTCGCATGAAGACTACGTCCCCGTGCCGCCGCTGCTTGGCGAGCTTGGATCTCGTGGTTACGGTTTACCGCCATCCCCTGTAGCGGGATGACGGCGACCAGGCTCCTAGCGGCTACTCCGCATACGGATTAGGCGCGCGCCTAAACGCGATGCGGATGGGGGTACCGGTTAGACGCAGGGCTTTTCGGATCGCGTTCTCTAGATAGCGCCGGTAAGAATCGGGCACGGAATCGGTCTGGTTGCCATGCACTACCACGGTGGGTGGCTGTTGGCCGCCCATATGGGCATAGCGCAGCTTAATCCGGCGTCCTCGAACTAGAGGAGGAGGGTGCTTGGTAACGGCCTCGCCGACGATGCGGGTCAACTCAGGCGTGGGTACTCGTACCACCGAGGAAGCATAGGCGCGGTCGATGGCGGGGAACAACATCCCCACGCCGCTGCCATGGAGGGCGGAAATATAGAGGATCTCGGCGAACCCGACAAAACGAAGCTTACGTTCGATCTCCGCTCGGATCCTCTGGCGTTGAGCGCTATCGAGCCCGTCCCACTTGTTCACGGCTACGACTAGCGCGCGTCCTCTCTCGATCATGATGCCAAGCAATGAGGCGTCCTGCTCCGTTACCGCCTCCCGGGCATCGATCAACAGCAGCGCTACATCGGAACGCTCCACGGCTCGCAACGTTTTTATGACACTCAGCTTCTCGATTCGTTGCGAGACGTGGGAGCGTCGCCGGACACCTGCTGTGTCTATCAGTAGGTAAGCCTGCCTGCCCCGGTGCAACGGTGTCGCCACACTGTCTCGCGTGGTGCCCGGTTGGTCAAACACCAGCATGCGATCCTCGCCCAACATGCGGTTGATGAGCGTGGATTTGCCCACGTTGGGTCGCCCGATCACAGACAGGCGGATAACGCCGGCGGGGATCTCGGCAGAGGAATCGGGTAGCTCGTGCGCAAAGGGGGCGAGCACGGCCTCCATGAGCGTATCCAGGCCTTGTCCATGTGCGCTGGCGATGGGTAGCGGCTGGCCTATCCCCAGAGCGTAGAAATCGCCAGCCGCTTGGTCCGGATCCAGACCTTCCGTCTTGTTAAGGGCGAGAAAAACCGGCTTTCCCAGACGTCGCAGTTTCTCGGCGATGGTGCTGTCCGCCGAGTTCTGCCCTTGGCGCGCGTCCGCAACAAGAATCACCGCATCCGCTTCTGCCGCTGCGCGCAGCGCTTGCTGCGAAACGAGAGTCGGAAGTAGTTCTGGCGCATCTGTGAGCCCACCCGTGTCCACGAGAATATAGGGCCGGCCCCCAAGGCGCCCGTTCCCGAAGATGCGATCCCGGGTAAGGCCAGGAGTGTCGGCAACCAGGGCATCTCGGGTACGCGTCAGGGCATTGAACAAGGTCGACTTGCCGACGTTTGGACGGCCAACGATCGCGATGATGGGCTTCATTCAGTCGATCCCAAGCCATCGCGGGGGATTACTGCGGTCGATAGGCGGCAAGCCGGCCGCCTGCGGAGTAGACGATCACGGCTCCATTGGCCGCGACAGGTGGGGCTAAAATGCGGCTCTCATCCACGTGCACGAATGCCAGTAGCTGTCCATCGGAACGACTTAACCAATGCAAATATCCTTCTTGGTCTCCTACCGCCAGATAAGGTCCGAGGCTGGTCGGCGCTGTAGAAAGCCTACCTTTAAGCGCCTTCTGCCTCCATACTGTATCACCGGAGTAGCGGTTTAGGGCCCAAACCGCGCTGTCGCTAGCGGTGAGGTAAATTTCCCCATCGCCGAGCCCCATTCCGGCGTAGGACGACAGATCGCGGGTCCACAAGGTCTGTCCGGATTCCAACTCGATAGCCGCTAGCTTCCCTTGGTAAGCGGCGACATAGGCCACCCCTTGGTAAAGCTGGGGCTCGGAATCGATATCCACCATGCGCTCGAGATCGGAGCGTCCCGAGGGCAAGACCAGACGCGTGTCCCAAATCAATTTTCCCGTGCGCAGGTCGAGAGCAACCAGATGGCCGCTGTCAAAGCCGGCGAGCACGAGCGTTTCGCTGAGTAGAGGGGCGCTTGCTCCGCGCAAGGTCAGCGCCGGCTCCGTTCTGTCATAGACCCACAGACGCTTCCCGCTTGCCAATTCTAAACCAAACAGTTTCCCATCGCCGGTACGCACCACGACCACGCCCTGCGAATAACGCGGTGCGGCAAGCACCTCGCTGGAAACGCGGGCGGACCACCGCCGTTGGCCATCTTCGGCAGACAAGGCTATTACCTCGCCCTCTGTGGTTCCCAGATAGAGCTGTCCGCCGCCCAAGCCCGGTCCAGCAGAGATAAGTCGTTCGATTTCGCTATTCCAGAGCGTACTCCCGTTCTCGATATTTATCCGAGCTACGTCGCCCTTGCGATCCGCCACAAACACACTGCTCCCGTCCACGGCAGGAGTTAGCTTCAGGTAGAATTCTTCGGCCCCTGCGCCCACCTGCTCGGACCATAAGGTCTCTATGCTTATCGCGGGCTCAAACTTTGGAAGGGGCGGAAGGGACCCCTCCTCGCCCATCCATCCGCTTGCCTTGTGCATAAACGCTTTGCTTGCGCCACAGCCCCCGAGCGCTGCTGCTGCGATCAGTAGCCAAACGCGTGCCTTCATGGGGTTGGTGTTTCCGTGTCGAGTCCGAGGTTGTCGATTTTCATTTCCAGAGGGCTCTTGTCGACTAAGGGCGACAACAGTGTTAAAGCCTGCTGATAGCTCTTTCGCGCTTCCTCTTTTTCCCCCAAAGCGGCCAGTGTATCGCCTTTTGTTTCTTGATAGACCGCTAAATCATCGACCCCCTTGAGTTGCGACAGCAGGCTCCACGCTTCCGGCGCTTTGCCCTGTGAAAGTAAAACGCGTGCGAGTCGAAGCTGGGCCGTCGTGGCTAAGGCTTCGACTTTAGCCTGCGTGTTCGCCCACTGTAAATGCTCGGCCGCCTTTTTTAGATCGCCGTCCTCGGCTTCAATTTTTGCTAACAACAACGCCGCTAAAACTCCGTAAGTGGAGCGATCATGATTTTTGATCAGTTCCTGCCCCAGCTCTTTGGCGGCTTTGGGCTTTTTCTCGGCCATGCTGGCCACCATTCTTTGATAGGTTATCGAGGCTTGTTCCGCCTCCGTTTCTTTTTTTTCACTCCAAAGGCGCCATCCCCAAACCCCTAATAAGCCGATCAATAAACCGACGACAATGGACTTGCCGTTTTCTTTCCACCAGCTCTTTAGAGCCTCGACTTGTTCTTCATCGCTGCGTAATTCGTTCATCTGCTCCTCGCGATGGTTTCATGTGTTTTCTGCGGCCCCTCAGGCTCGAGGATCGCCGAACGTTATAGGTTAGTAAACTCTTTCTTCAGATACGCCGCTAGCTCGCTCTCCGCCACTGTGACCTGCTCCGATGAGATCCGCAGATGCTTAACGGTTACCAAGCCTTGGGCGATTTCATCCTCGCCGAGCAGCAACGCTATCCTGGCGCCACTTTTATCCGCGCACTTGAACTGACTTTTGAAGCTATCCGACCCGCAGTGGGTGACCAAGCGGATCTGAGGCATTGCCTCCCGCACCGATTCCGCGACACGCAGGGCGCTGCTGTAATATTTTTCACCGCCCACGATAAGATAGAGGTGCGGTTCATTGCTACCCCGGGCAATGTCGTTCAGTGGCGTTTCGCGCAACAGTTCGATAAGTCTGTCCATCCCGATGGCAAACCCCACGGCCGGTGTGGGTTCCCCTCCAAAATGTTCTACCAAGCCATCGTAACGCCCGCCGCCGCAGACCGCTGCCTGCGCCCCCAATTCCGCTGTCAGCCATTCAAACACGGTTTTGCTGTAATAATCTAATCCCCTTACCAAACGGGGGTTGACGTGGTACTCGATATCGTTGTGCTCAAGGATTTCCCGCAATTGTCGAAAGTGCTGCTGTGACTTCAGGTCCACATATCGCTCGAAGGTAGGGGCCCCCTGGATCAGCTCCTGCAGTTCAGGGTTTTTGCTGTCGAGTATGCGCAAGGGGTTGCTGCGCAAGCGGTGACGGTTGTCTTCGTCCAGCTTTTCGGCGTTGGCGCTAAAATACGAAACCAGATCGTCACGAAACTGGGCGCGCGTGGCAGCCGTGCCTAAGGTGTTGATCTCGAGTTGCAAACCACCCAGGTCCAGCAGTTGCCAAAGGCGGCGGGTGAGGATAATGAGCTCGGCATCGATGTCCGGACCGGGCATGCCGAATGCTTCCGCCCCAATTTGGTTAAACTGGCGATAGCGTCCTTTTTGCGGGCGCTCTCGCCGGAACATCGGGCCCATGTACCATAGCCGCTGCGCTTGGTTGCGAACAAGATTGTGCTGTAGGACCGCACGCACGGTACCGGCCGTCCCTTCGGGCCGTAGCGACAGACTGTCACCATTACGGTCTGTGAAGGTATACATTTCTTTTTCGACGATATCGGTGGTCTCTCCGATAGACCTTTCAAACAAGGCGGTCTGCTCAAGAATGGGCAAGCGGATCTCTTCATAGCCGTACGATAGCAACACTACCCGTGCGCTGTTCTCGAGTCGCTGCCATAAGGGCGTTTTGTCCGGGAGGATGTCATTCATCCCCCGTACGGCTTTAATCATGCTTACGGCGATCGGCCGAGCAAGGCATGCAAACGAGCGCCGCCCGCTGCTCTCAGTGATCTTGGGAAGGAAACACTAAAATGCAGTGAAATGCCCATTGCTGAGATCTGAGAGCTTGTGAAAAAATTGTCGCGAGCGACGGGAAGTCGCGTTCCGCCGGAGCGCAGGAACCGGAGTGTATATTGAAATACATGAGGATTCCGAGCACCGCCGGAACGCGAGATCCCGAGCG
>JBOIEE010000116.1:0-5217 GCA_050740975.1 Gammaproteobacteria bacterium
TCGGCGGGAGGTTATAGAGCACCCAGTGCACCCAGGTCATTTGCGGCGCTGCCGGATCGGGGGCGTCAGGGTCGTCGAGGACGAGGGCCAGGCTTTTGGTTTCCGAGGGAATTCCGGTCCAGGCCAAAGGCGGTGAGATGTCCTTGCCGTCGCAGGTGTATGCCTGGGGGATGGTACCATTGTTGGCGAAGGTCGACGAGGCCAGTGACAGGCTCATGGGCTTTGCCTCCTTCTCAGCCGCCAGGCTGTGGGCCGCCAGCGCGAGCAGGCACAGCGTGGTGGTGATGAATCCGATCGCGGACCGATGCATGGAACGCCCCTCCCTTTGAGATTTGCCGGTTGCCATCATAGTCAGTGTGCCGCAATTCCTCAAGCCAAGAACAAAGTCATGGCGATGCCGGAACGAGTCCTGCTATCCGCTGGCATGCCGCACTTTGTAGATATTCTGTAGCGACACCAACTCCATCAGATCAGCCTGTACATGCTTCTGAAAGCCCAGCTTCGTAGGGATCGTGTCACTGGGATCGCTGGCTCTCAATGGCTTTTCCATCAGCAGCGGGGGCGACGAACAGTTGCGGATGGTTGACCGTTACCTCTCAGCTTAAAACTGTCCCTAAAACTATTGCGAAGGCAGCGCTATGCTGAGCTTCACGCTTATCTGGGCGACACCGTGTGGTAGACTCTAGCTTGCGTCGTCAGAATTTTCGGCTAGAGTGTCTACTCTCCGCACTACAGGTTGTTGTGATTAGGTAACCATCTGAGATTGTGAGGCCCGAGTGATGGATCAAAGCAAGCATTCACCTCCGATTACCTACTTGTCCTGGGGATGGATGGAAGTAGACGGTTATGCTCCATTCAAAGACGCCAAGGTTTATCCGGGTGGCGCCAGAGCGTGGGACTGGCGTGAAACAGGGACGCGTCATATGCCGGGCATTCAACCGGCCGATGTGCAGGAATTAGTGGATAACGGTGCTGAGGTCATCATCCTTTCAAAAGGGATCCTGAACTACCTGCGGGTGTGTCCCGAAACACTACGACTCCTCGAACAGAAAGGGATCACAACGCACCTACTTCAGACTGAGAAGGCCGTCAGCCTTTACAACCGGTTGTGCGACAAGAAACGGGTCGGCGGACTGTTCCATTCCACGTGCTGACTGAGAAGGGATAGAGAACAGGGGTGAATACCTGGATGCGATAGTGGTCGATGGATAAACGCCTAATACGCAGATCACTAGTGATTGCATGCCTTCTATCGACGACATCAACAACGCTGGCGGACTGTGAGCCAACGCTGCGCATGCCCTTGGGCACGCACTACAAGGAAGGGGCTGAATACAAGATCGATATCGGTACGGATCTCATCATCAAAGGCAGGGTGCTGGCCATGCCGAACTGTACCCCGATTGCCCATGCGCGCATCGAGCATTGGCAAGCGGATGTGCAAGGCCATTATGTGGATAAGCTACGTGCCTATCTGTTGTCGGACAAAGACGGCGGTTTCAGCTTCAAAACGGAATGGCCGGGTTATCTATCGACGGTTCCCCTTAAGGCCGGAAGGTCCTCGCATCGAACAGCGCTCGCTGACTGACGGAGAAGGCCGTCACCGGAGCAGTTGAATTAGCCATGACCGCGCGGGCGATGTGTTGGAGGCGTGGCCTTTTCAGGCTTGGGGTTTTTCTTTCAGGTGTAGCGGTCGTTGCAAGCCTATCGCTCGGTTGGTATCTCGAGGCCCTGCAAAGACGTTTGAGTGCGAGCGAGACGTTCGAATACCTTCTAGTGGTTGTGGCCATCACGCCAGTGATCGTCGTCCTCGGACTTATCAAAGGGCTTGCGTGGGTGAAGGATTCAAGGGGCGTTAAGACCATCGCTGATCACCTCAGTAGCGCTTTTAGCTTTTAGCCAGCGGCGGACGTCTAATATGCCCGTATTCAGCTGACCGGTACCCCGGTATCTCCCTCGATGTTTATTGGCTGCTTTCATTTTAAGCCTATGGTCCTATTTGACGACGGCCACGGTGGTCGCCGGCGCCCTGGAAGACTACGTTAATCTGCCCGACTCGCAGTTCAGGTGGAAGCGGCTGAAACAGGAGAAAGCGCAGTGGGGGACTCTTACGCGGCTGGTGCTCGTCTCGCAGCGCTGGTGCGACTATCGCTGGCATCATCGCCTGATGTTCGCCCGACCGAGCGAAGTGCGAAACCCCGGCATAGCCCTCGTCTGGGTCACGGGCGACGGCGATGGCGGGAAGCATATCAAGCGGCTTAAGACCCTGGCTCAACGGGCGAGTGCGGTCGCGGCGGCCCTCACCCAGATCCCCAGTCAGCCCCTCTATGGGGCGCGCAGAGAGGATGCCTTGATCGCCTACACGTTTGACCAGTTCTTGAAAAGTGGCGATGAGACCTGGCCGCTGCTGTTCCCGATGGTCAAGAGTGTCGTCCGCGCGATGGACGCTGTTCAGCGGTTTGCGCACAGTGAATTTAAGCAAGCCATAGCCAGATTTGTCGTAGTCGGTGCCTCCAAACGCAGCTGGACCACGTGGCTCACTGCGGCGGTCGATCCGCGCGTGATCGCTATCGCCCCGATGGTCATCGACATGCTTAATATCAAGCAACAATTGCGCTGGTCCGAGAAGGTGTATGGAAAACAAAGCGACGAAATAGACGACTATACGAAGCTCCATCTCGACAAAAAGCAAGATGAACCAGCAGTGGTTAAACTGCGTGGGTGGGTGCATACCGGGCGCGCTACACGATGCCTAAGCTCCTGTTGCTGGGGACTAACGATCCCTATTGGACGGTGGATTCATCGCGACACTACTGGGATGACTTGCCGGGACCGAAGCTGATTTTCCAGACCCCTAACGCTGGCCACGACCTGAGGGGCGGCCGGGAGGTGACACGAACGCTGGCGACATTTTTCCAGATGGTCGCCGATGGTCGGGAACTGCCACGGATGGACTACAAATTCCAGGACGGTGCGGGCGGAAGCGCGAGGGCACGCATGTGCGTCGATTCAACCGGCCCGCGTGATCCGCCTTTGGAGTGCAACGTCGGCCGATCGTGACTTTCGCAATGACGCGTGGTTAAGCCGAGAACCCGGTATAACGCCCCGCAGCAGTTGTACCGCCGCCGAAATCCCTACCCCCAGAACGGCTACCGTGCTTACCTCATCGAGGTGGAACTGACCTCACCAACGGGCGATGTCTACGAGCTCTCCACTGAGGCCCGCGTCACACCCGATGCTCTTCGATAGAGACACCCTCCCAAGCCACAACTGAACTGAGGTATTTGGATGCGCCATCGTGCGTATTTCAGTGATTGTGGTCGCTTATTTCGGCGCCTTGTGATCACGCTTGGATGGCGGAGAATGCAGCGCTCCAGGCGCTGCTCCGTGAGCGTCAGCGCTAGGGATCGTTGCAAACGTAAAAAAATGAAGCATTCGACGTTTCACGCGCGATGCGTGCTCTGCCCGAGCGCGATCCCGGCGGCGATTAAATGGGCGCAGCGCAGCGGTTCGGGGATGCGGCCGTTGATCGCGAATCGATTGATGAGCATCTCGGCCTCGCTGAGCGAAAGCCCCTTGCGCTGAACAAAAAGCCCCGCCAGGGATCCCATCGGGCCAGCCCGCTCGATCAGGCGCCACTTGCGCGCTCCTCCCGGGACCCGGTCGAGGAGCGCACGCCGGATGGCATTCAAGTCAGGACGGCGGCGTGCGATCACGAGCAGCGGGATGCCCAGCGCCTCATGGAGGCCGTCGAGATCGACCACATTGAAACCGGCAACAGCGATCCCCTGTAGGAGCACGGCATGAAGCTGGGGATAGAAGCGCGAACCCCGCACCAACCCGGCGAGCACCTGGGTCGCGTTGGCGCCGTCACGCCGCACTTTGCCGCTCAAGATTCCACAAAGCCTTGGTCCGGCATAAACTGCGCCCACGACCAGCACGTCTCCCCGATGAGCGTCGGCAAACGGGGCATCATCGAAACCAATGACGTGGGTGAAACTCTGCGCCAAGGCATGATTCCCTGAAGTGTGATTTTTAGACGCTTTTTCGATGGACGCGGCGATCATCGCCTCGTCGCAGTTCTCCCGCTCGGATCCGCCGCTTCCTGTGGGTGGCTTGCGCCACTCACCGATCGCTGAATCCCTGCTCCAATGCACTTGCGAAAAGACTGGGGCGGTTAGGATTTAACTTGGTCACACGCTAGTCTAAAATCGGTGGCCTTTCTTACGTAAAAACCCCTGTAATAGGTGATCTTCCTCATTCTAATAAATAAAAAGTAACAAGGAACCGTCCTGTTGGTGTATAAGGGATATGCACTTAACTCCAGCTACCACTATGGGTGGGGGGTGCGCCCCTTCCGGCGCGCCGCAAAACGCCCCTAAAAGTGGCGGAATAGGGCGGATAGTCGTCGTCGACCGGGCGCTACAGTGGGGCGACTGGAGTCAAGGGCATATCCCTTTGGTGTATATACACACACGCCATTACCTATTGCCGCGCCTCTCCAACGCCATCAGAAGCCGACCTTTGGGGCGCAGCACGACGCTGGCCTCGGCCGCCACGAGGCATCTGCGTCCAAGGCGCAGCCGATAGTTCTGCACCACCGTCGCCACGATCAGCTGCATTTCCATCAGCGCCCAGGCCTTACCCAGACACCCGCGTGGCTCGCCGCCAAAGGGCAGGTAGGCGTAGCGGGGCCGACTCTCCGATCCCTCGGGCGTAAACCGCTCGGGAGCGAATGCTTCAGGGCTGTCCCAGAACTCTGGGTGGCGGTGGAGGAGATAGGGACTTATGAGCAGAACAGACTTCCTGTGGATACGGTATCCGCCGATCGCATCATCTGCTAGCGGACTACGCAACCATATCCAGGTCGGCGGATACAGCCGCAACGCCTCTTCGATCAACGGCGTGTGTACGGCAGGGTTACCAGGTCCTCGAACCTCGGGCTCCGACCCCCGAGCGTGCGCTCGAGCTCCCGCTCAAGCTTCTTTTCCACCGCGGGATGCTGGGAAAGCAGATACCAGGTCCAGGCAAGCCCGGCCGCCAGGGTGGTGTGTCCCGCGATCCAAAGGGTCAGCGCTTCATCGCGTAGCTCCGACGGATCTTCCTTCTCAGCAATCGGCGAGAAATTGGCATAACGCATTGAGCGGTATGGAATACTTGAGATAGAGGCGGATAGGCGTTACTGCCTACAAAGCTCTCGCTGCGGTGTTGGGGAAG
>JBOIEE010000117.1:0-3914 GCA_050740975.1 Gammaproteobacteria bacterium
CTAGAGAAAAACTGCCGAGCCGCGTAGCGAGGGTTTTCGCGCGACGTCTGTCGGTTAGTTGAGTCGATGGCGATTTGCTAGGAGTGACCTCCGCGAGATAGCGCGCGAGCGCCGCTTTTAAGGTTAATCGCTCGGCAGGTGCTCGATGGATATATACCCCCCTCACCATTTCGTCTTCGATCCGACGCGCCCAGTCCCCGGCGTCTCGTTTAGTGCGAAAAGTTTTAGCCGAGGTCGGCCATCCGGTTTTCCGAATGATAGCCTTCCAATGACCTGCGGGATTCTTCGTGATGGTGGCCATGGTACCCCTCCAGTCCGGGTCACAACTGTACCATTACTGTACCACGAGCCTATATTGTCAGAAAACTAAAAAGACTAATTCAGTATAACCTATTGATCTTATTGGTGCCCGGGGCCGGACTCGAACCGGCACGGGGTTGCCCCCGAGGGATTTTAAGTCCCTTGCGTCTACCTATTCCGCCACCCGGGCGCTTGCTTCGCTCGACGGTTTTTAAGCTCCCGATCCGTTGTAGTATATCCAATCGCTTGTCAACGTATCTCGGGGGTGAGCGTGAGGTGAGGTTCCCGCCCCTCGTGCCGAGGCGACTGTCAAGAGCGTGCACAATCTTGGGCCATTGCGATGCGAAAAATTCCACGGATGGAATTTTTCGAAGCGCCCTTCCCTTATAATTTGCTTCGTGGCCGATGACATTTTCCAGCTTAGCAGTAGGCGAATCGATCCGCCAATACTAACGCGAAACAGCCGTTGTTTGTCGCTCGCTTCGATCCTTGTCTGCTCAGCCAAGCGTACCTTGGGCAGCCGAGGCTTGGTATTTCACCTTTTTCTGATGGTAGGCGCTGCCTTCTCTGCCGGCTGCGCTTCGCCCTGGAATAATCCCTATCCCGCGACAGAGCAACACCAGGCCATCCTGTACCAAGCGTTTTCCGAACGACCTAAGCATCTCGATCCAGTACGCGCATACAGCAGCAACGAGTATTCGTTTATCAGCCAGATTTACGAGCCTCCGCTGCAATACCACTATCTGAAAAGACCTTATAAGCTGACGCCGTTGACCGCCGTCGGTATACCAGAGCTCAGCTACTTCGATGCCCAAGGCAAACCGCTGCCCTCCTCTGCCGCCGCCGCAGAGGTCGCCTACAGTGTCTATCGGGTGCGGATTCAGCCCGGGATCCGGTATCAGCCGCACCCGGCCTTTGCCCACGGGCCAGATGGCAAATACCGCTACCACCAGCACGATGCCGCAGCGCTAAAACGCGTTCACGCCCTGTCCGATTTCAAGCATACCGGCACCCGCGAATTGGTCGCGGCGGACTATGTCTATCAGATAAAGCGCTTGACCCATCCGCGCTTGCATTCCCCCATTGCCGGCCTTATGGGGCAATACATCGTGGGACTGAAAGAGCTGGCCAATACGCTGGCAAAAGAAAAGGGGACAGAAAAGGCGTTCCTCGATTTATCAGATTATCCCCTTTCCGGGGCCAGAGTGATCGACCGTTACACCTACGAAATCAGGATAAAAGGCAAATATCCCCAGTTCATTTATTGGTTGGCTATGCCTTTTTTCTCGCCCATGGCTTGGGAGGTCGAGCGCTTTTACGCACAGCCAGGGCTGGAGGAGAGAAACGTTGTTTTGGATTGGTATCCCGTCGGCACTGGGCCCTTTATGTTGAGCGAGAACAACCCCAACCGGCGCATGGTGCTCGAGCGCAATCCTAATTTCCGCGGCGAAGCCTATCCGCGCGAAGGCGAGCCCGGAGATGCCGCGGCGGGCCTGCTCAAGGACGCAAGCAAACCCATGCCCTTTATAGATCAGGCCGTGTTCAGCCTGGAAAAGGAATCGATCCCGTACTGGAACAAATTCCTCCAAGGTTACTACGACGCCTCCAGCATCACCTCGGACAGCTTCGACCAAGCCATAGGCTTCAATCTGTCCGGAGAAGCGCAGCTCACCGAGCCAATGAGGGCGAAAGGAATACAGCTACTGACCGCCGTTACCACCTCCACCTTTTACACCGGCTTTAACATGCTCGACGATGTCGTCGGCGGGTATTCCGGGCGCGCGCGCAAGCTACGGCAGGCGATCTCGATCGCGGTGGATTTCGAGGAGTATATCTCCATCTTTCAGAATGGCCGGGGCATCGCGGCCCAGGGACCGCTGCCCCCGGGGATCTTTGGGCATAGAGAGGGGGAGCCTGGGATCAATGCGTACGTATACGACTGGAAGTGGGGGCGCCCGGAACGCAAGCCCATCGCGCTAGCGAAACGCCTGATGGCGGAAGCGGGCTACCCGGATGGCCGCAGCGCGAGCTCCGGGAAACCGCTGGTGCTTTATTTTGATACCCCGGCCGCCGGACCGGACAGCAAATCCAATCTGGATTGGATGCGCAAACAACTGGCGAAGCTCGAGGTGCAGCTCGTGGTTCGCGCCACCGACTACAACCGCTTCCAGGAAAAGATGCGCGAGGGCACGGCGCAGATCTTTCAGTGGGGATGGAATGCGGACTACCCGGATCCGGAAAATTTTCTATTCTTGCTCTATGGCCCTCACGGCAAGGTGAGCTATCAAGGCGAGAATGCCGCCAACTACGCAAATCCTGAGTTTGACCGCTTGTTCGATCAGGTAAAAAACATGGACAATGGCGGCGAGCGCCAGAGCCTCATCGATCGCATGGTCGATATCGCACGCCGCGACGCCCCTTGGCTATGGGGGTTCCACCCGGTCGGATTTTCGCTTCATCACGCCTGGTTCGCCAATGTAAAACCCAATCTTATGGCCAACAACACGCTTAAGTATCAACGCATCGACGTGGGGGCTCGGGCGCAAAAACGCGCGCAATGGAACAAACCGGTATTGTGGCCAGTGGTTACCCTGGGGATCGTTTTAATGCTGGTCATCGTGCCTGCGCTGGCCTCTTACCGGCGTCGCGAAAACGCCGCGGCCCTGTGAGCGCCTATATCATCCGGCGCCTGCTCTTTGCCATCCCCATTTTGCTCGGGGTGAACGTCCTCACCTTCGCACTGTTTTTTGTCGTAAACACCCCGGAAGACATGGCCAGGATGCAACTGGGCGAGAAGCGCGTCACGCCCGAGGCGATCGAAGCGTGGAAAGGGGAGCGCGGCTATGACAAACCACTGCTCTGGAACGCGAGCAGCCGGGGAACAGGAAAGCTCACCGAGACTATTTTCTTTCAGAAGACGGCCAAGCTGTTCGTTTTCGATTTCGGCCGTTCGGATGCGGGACGGGATATCGGCTACGACATCAGCCAGCGCATGTGGCCTAGCCTGGCGCTCGCATTACCCAGCTTGATCGTGGGCTTGCTGGTCCATATCAGCTTTGCTTTGTTAATCGCCTTTTTTCGCGCGACCTATATCGATCTGGTCGGGGTGGTGCTGTGTGTCACCATGATGTCCATCTCCTCGCTATTCTACATCATCGGCGGTCAATACCTGATCAGCAAGATCCTGCACCTGGTGCCGATCTCGGGATACGATACTGGAGCAAACGCGTTCAAGTTTCTGGCTTTGCCGGTAGCCATCAGCGTCATCCATGGGATCGGATCCGGCACCCGCTGGTACCGCACGATCTTTCTCGAAGAGATCGGCAAGGACTATGTAAAAACCGCAAGAGCAAAGGGACTCTCGGAACGCTTGGTCTTGTACCGGCACGTGCTACAAAACGCTTTGATCCCGATTCTTACCGGAGTCGTGGTGGTGCTGCCGCTGCTGTTTATGGGAAGCCTGATCACGGAGTCGTTTTTCGGCATTCCCGGCTTGGGCAGTTACACCATAGACGCCATCGACAACCAGGATTTCGCCATTGTGCGTTCTATGGTTTTTCTGGGCTCGGTGCTGTATATCCTCGGGCTTTTGCTTACCGACATCTCCTACACCC
>JBOIEE010000118.1:0-11585 GCA_050740975.1 Gammaproteobacteria bacterium
TGGACCGCCCGCATGCTCTCGCACATCGCCCGCTGGTTGACCGGCATCGAGATCCACCCCGGTGCCGGGATCGGGCGGCGGTTTTTTATCGATCATGGCATGGGGATCGTCATCGGAGAGACCTCCGAGATCGGGGACGACTGTACGCTTTACCACGGGGTAACCCTAGGGGGCACAACCTGGCAGAAAGGCAAACGTCATCCTACGCTTAAAAACGGCGTTGTCGCTGGCGCCGGGGCAAAGATTTTGGGTCCCATCACCATAGGAGTGAATGCGCGTATAGGGTCTAACGCGGTGGTAGTGAAAGACGTGCCGGACGGTGCCACGGTGGTCGGTGTGCCGGGTCAGATCGTGACCACTAAGAACGCGACAACCAAGCAACGCGAGGAGATGGCTAAGAAGATAGGGTTCGAGGCCTATGGCACTACGGCCGATATGCCGGACCCGATCGCCAACGCCATAAATGTCCTGTTGGATCATCTGCATGCCGTGGAGAGTCGCTTGGAAACCCTGGAGCACGCTTCACGCCGTGACCCCCGGGGTGAGGCCAGTTCTGAGCCGTATTCGAGAGCTAAGGAAGCGGCGGAGGATTGACGCTTTGCCCCGATAAGCGCGTATACTTTCTCAAAGCAGTTTTTTGTTTATGCCGTAACGTCCAACGATTCCCCATCATTTTTCGAATCGCAGAGCAATCGGCGCGGTTTTTGCCATGGCGCCCGTAAAGCATATCCTTCTATCACCAGGCACTTCGGAATTAATCGGAGTAGGCCTAAGTGGCTTGCAGAGGCGTTAAAGACATGAGAATGACCCGTACGGTATTAGCACTTTGGGTGATGAGCGGCTTATCTTTGGGTTCATTAGGGGCAAAGGCCGATACCTATATCGTGCCCTCCGATGGCGACAACGTCGTTGGCGCGTTGGGACTGGCTTCGACGGAACACGAAGACACCTTATCCGATTTGGCACGTGCCTATAATATGGGGTTTTGGGAGATCCGGCTGGCAAACCCGGCGGTGGATGCCTGGTTGCCAGGGGAAGGGACAGAAGTCGTGGTGCCCAGCCAGTACATCCTGCCTAAGGCACCGCGCGAGGGAATCGTCGTTAACGTTCCTGAGATGCGTTTGTATTACTACCCAAGACCTAAAGCCGGAGAAGCACGGGTAGTAATAACACATCCGATCAGCGTTGGCCGCCAAGATTGGTCAACGCCCCAGGTACTCACTAAAGTAACGTCCAAGCAAAAGGGTCCAGCTTGGTACCCACCGGAATCCATACGCGCGGAACATGCGGCCGACGGAGATCCCCTACCCAAGGTAGTGCGACCTGGCCCAGACAACCCATTGGGAGAATACGCATTGCGCCTGGGGATTTCAGGATACCTGATCCACGGCACGAATAAGCCCTACGGGATCGGCATGCGCGTGACCCACGGGTGTCTCCGCCTTTATCCGCGGGACATCGCGAGTTTGTTTGCGCAAGTCAAAGTAGGCACGCCGGTGCGCATTCTCAATCAGCCCTACAAGCTCGGCCGCATCAACGGCTTGGTTTATTTCGAAGCCCACCCGCATTTGGAAGAAGACACAGCGAAGCTCGAGCAGCAACGTGCCGCCATCGACGCCGAGCTCTACCAACTCGGGGCCTATGATATCGATTGGAACGCGCTTCAAGCCGCTTCGCAAGCGGCCAACGGTATTCCGGTTGCGGTTGCCAAGCTACCTGCTCCCGCGCTGGGCCAGAAGACGGCAGGGAATTGAAGCGATACCGCTCTTGGATCCGCTCGGTAAGTATCTCTTGAACAGAAAAGCCCTGCGGTGCAGGCATCGCAGGGCTTTTTTAACGTACCGAAGATCTTACTTCCTCATCGCACGTTCGAACATCCGATCCAGTTTGTCGGCATTGTCGTTGCAGCAGGCCTGAGCGCTGTCTGCGGCTTGTTGCGCCGCCTGGGCGGCACTCGACGCTGAGTTCGCGGCGCTCAACGCTTCGTCGGCTTTGGTGCCGGCGGCGCGCGCTTCGGACAAAGCATTGTTGGCAGTAGCGCGCACTTCTTCGAGTTGGCCGGTTGTAGCGCATCCGGCCATCAGGCCGACCAACAATGAAATAGCAGTTACTCGCGACACAAAAATGCCAGTCTGTTTCATTACGTTCTCCTTTTCGACAGAGTTTGATTAGCCCCAAGGTAGTTTCGAAGGTTTTACGCCTTCACCATTGAATATGGACTAAATTCTCCAAATTAGCAACTTTTCGCAGCCGCCAAGTTTTAACAATTCCCAGGCGATGGATTGACGCTAACAATGCTCCAAAGCCCCGTAACCAAGCGCCGGATCGCCTGCGTTGCCACTTCTTTTTGCAAGGCCCCGTACGCGATCCAGAAATAGCAACCGGTTTCTAAACCGAAGGCCGCCCGGGGTATGATCGCGACACCGTTTTCGCTGATGAGCCTGCGAGCGAGTTGCTGCTTATCCTGTCAAACTTATCTTTGGGCAAGGCGATGCGGCTGCGCTGCTAAGCGCTGTAACGCTCTCAGGCCCCATCGATGAACTGCGCTTCTAGGACTTCCACGGTCTGCGACGGATGTAAACAGCGATATTCCGTTGCTTGTCGCTCCGATGCGAACCATTCCGGAACCCGGGCATTCCATTCCTTGTAGTGCACCGTTTCACGGTGGGCGGCCGCCTCCTTGGCAGAGGTGTAGACCTCATAGAGCAGAAACCGCGTGGGGTCTGTGCGCGATTGCAACACGTCGAATCGGAGGTTGCCGGGTTCTTGAACCGAAGCCTCGTGATTCGCCTTGAGCGCGTTGAGGAAATCGGCGAGGTGCTCGGGCTTGATGTGCAACTGAACAAGCGTAGCGTGCATGGCAGTAGTTACGAGATAACCAGGGTCACGGCGAGGACTTCCAGGTATGCGTGGAACCTGCCGTCCGATTGATCGATTTCATGGACGAAAACATACAAGGTCGAACCGGGGCGCCGCTTAGCTATTGGAAGCTTAACAGGCGGGTTTTGCCGTTGAACTGCGACTTGAGAAACTGCATCTGGTCTGCGAATATGCGGCGGTTGGACAAGGCGAGAAACTCTGCCCAGTTTGGCACATAGGGCACGGCTAATAGCGCCATCCCCGCTTCCTCGGCCAGCCGGTTGCCCTTATGGGTGTTACACGAACGGCATGCAGTAACCACATTCGACCACCGATCGTGGCCGCCGCGAGATAACGGCACCACGTGATCGCGGGTAAGAAAGGCTTCCGGGAACTCACCGCCGCAATACATGCACAGATGGCCATCGCGCAGGAAAAGCTGGCGATTGTCTAATGGCGGAATGGTTCTCTTCACCCGCTTTCGGACCAAAGACCTTTTCACCGCGATGATTGAATTCACCGAAACCGCGGAGCGTTGCCCAGTGGCGCGGCAAATCCCCCCGCGAAAGGTAAATACGTGCTCACCGGCCGTCCAGGCGACCATGTTTTTGCAATACAAGGATACCGCAACCTGCCAAGGTAGCCATGTTATCGGTGATCCGGCGATGTCAAGTCTCAGGATAAGTGGCGCCATGACGATTCCGGCCTGATGGAAGTTAATGACCTTAGAGGCCCCAAACGCCGCCACTTTTTATGCGAAACTGACGATAAAATCAAGGGCACTTCGATAAATCGATCCATTTTCATTTATTGGAACACACGCACGGAGTACGGTTTCTTATTTTGCTCCGTGCCTCAAACAGTTAGCAGTTTGACCCTGGCAGGGCGCTGGGGTGTCCGCGGAGGGCTTGGTGAAATCGATCAACGAACTTCTCGAGACCATGGCACGTTTGCGCGATCCTGCAGTGGGCTGCCCTTGGGATCGTCAACAAACATTTTTTTCCATCAAGCCGCATACCCTGGAAGAAGCCTATGAGGTAACCGATGCCATCGAGCGAGGGGACATGCAGGACTTACGCGAAGAGCTGGGTGATCTGCTGTTGCAGATCGTATTCTGTGCCCGAATCGCCCAGAAGTTGGGCGTCTTCAGCTTTAAAGATGTGGTCAGAGGGTGCAACGAAAAGCTAAAGCGACGCCATCCCTCGGTCTTTGGCGGCGAACAGGCTCCGCATGTGGGCTCGCACCGCGAAATCTGGGAAAGCACAGGAGCGTACCCAAAAAGCGGGGGAAACACCGATCAGCGCTTTGGGTGGGATCGCGCAAGCACTTCCAGCCCTGACCAGGGCGGTCAAGTTGCAAAAACGCGCGGCGCGGTTTGGGTTTGATTGGGATACCCTGGACCAGGTATGGGAAAAGTTGGAGGAGGAGCTGAGCGAGCTGAAGGCAACGCGTTACTTGACGGGAGAACGGGACAAGGTTGAGCTTGAATTAGGCGATCTCTTGTTTTGTTGTGTCAATATCGCCCGGCATTTGACGCTGGACCCAGAGCAGGCACTGCGGCGCACGAACGCTAAGTTTGAGGGGAGGTTCGGCTATATAGAGGCGCGCGTCCGCGAGTCCGGGCGGAAGCTTAAGCAAGTTAGTCTGAAAGAGCTGGATGCCTATTGGGAAGCGGCGAAGAGAGATGAATAAAGCAAGCTTTGGTAAAGCTATCCATAGGATTTTTCAGAGTCGAAAAGCAATTGGTTAGAGCTTCCTAAAAACACCGAACAAAAGAGGGGGGGTGGTCCGCACCCCCCCAAATTGCCAAAGGAGGAGAGCAAGGGTCTCTAAGACCGCTTGCGCGGAATGACGAGGCATAGAGCATGCCACAGGATGGGCACACGCAAGAACAAGCGCCCGGACCTAGACAGGCCACTAAGCCGGGGCGTCGGCGGTTTTGTCCCGCTCCACCATCGCATAAGCGGAATGATTGTGAATGGATTCAAAGTTCTCCGATTCAACCGTGTAAGCCAGCACCCGCGGATCTTCGTTAAGTTCGAGTGCGACATCGCGCACGATGTCTTCCACGAACTTGGGGTTGTCATAGGCCCGCTCGGTGACATATTTCTCATCAGCGCGTTTAAGCAGCCCATACAACTCACACGAGGCAACGCGCTCCACCATCTCAATCAGTTCTTCTATCCAGAGAAAGTCGCGGATCCTTACTGTTACCGTAACGTGTGAGCGTTGGTTATGGGCTCCATAGGCCGAGATGTCCTTTGAACAAGGGCACAAGCTCGTGACTGGGACCAGCACCCTTACGGTCATGCTTAAGGCGCCGCCGTTGACCTCCCCAGCGAACGTGACTTCATAGTCCATCAAGCTTTTTACCCCGGAAATTGGAGCTTTTTTAGTGACGAAATAGCGAAAATGCATCTCTACCCGCCCCGTCTCCGCGTTCAGCGATTCGGTGGTCTCAAATACCATGCGCTTAAAGGACTCTACCGTGATCTCGTATTCGTGGCGGTTGAGGATCTCGACAAAACGCGACATGTGGGTACCCTTGAAGCGGTGGGGCAACCCCACGTACATGCTGAAGCTCGCAACCGTGTGCTGTTCTCGCCCCGAACGATCGCGAACCACGACCGGGTGGCGAATGTCTTTGATGCCGACCCGCTGGATCGGGATCCGGCGGGTGTCTGCTCCGCTTTGGATATCAGGGATTTTGGCCGACAATTGTACGGGGTGGTTCATGCCGTCATTTTACGGTTTTTCTCGCCCTCCCGCAGCAGCAAGAATGTCATTTCCGGCGCTCGACCATGTAGTCGGCGATCCAGCTCAAGGAACTATTGCCTACTCCCCAATCTTCTAAGCGGCGCTTCGCCTGCCGATGCAGATCCGAAGCCGCTCGTTTTGCGTTCTCCACCCCCATCAAGCTGGGATAGGTCGGCTTGCTCCTGGCTATGTCTGAGCCCTGCGGTTTACCGATCACATCGGTTTGGCCTTCGATATCCAGTATGTCGTCCTGGATCTGGAATGCGAGCCCCATGCATTTAGCGAAGTGATCGAGCGACTTCAGCGCGGCTGGGTCTTGATTCTCGCTCGCCAAGGCGCCCATCCGAGCACACGCCCTGATAAGCGCTCCGGTTTTATGGATGTGCATATTCTCCAGCTCCGCCAGGGTGAGATCTCTTCCGACGGCCGCGAGGTCCAAGGCTTGGCCGCCCGCCATGCCACGCGATCCACCGGCGTGGGCTAGAGTCTCTATCATCTGCAGCCGATTGTGCGCGCTCACTTTGATAGCGGGATCATGAGCGAGGATGTAAAACGCAAGCGCTTGCAGCGCATCCCCTGCCAATATCGCGGTCGCCTCGTCGAAGGCCTTGTGGCAGGTTGGCCGTCCCCGCCTCAGCTCGTCATCGTCCATGGCGGGAAGATCATCGTGAACCAGGGAATAGGCGTGGATCAATTCCACCGCGCAGGCCGGGCCGTCTAAGACCTCAGGCGCCACCCCCAACGCCTGTCCGCTGGCATAGACCAAGACCGGCCTGATCCGCTTACCATCGCCGAGTACCGCATAACGCATCGCCTCGTGCAGCCCCTTGGGCTGGACGGTAGCCTCGGGAAGCCAGTGTTCGAGTGCGGTTTCTACTCGGCTCTGATAGTGGCGAATAACTTCAAGGATCGGCATCATTGTCTTCCCGTTCGAAGGGGGTGAGTTTTTGTTCTCCTTGTTCTTGCGTCAAGAGCTTGACCTTCTGTTCTGCCTCGGCAAGCGCCTTTTGGCAGGCACGGGTGAGCTGCATTCCGCGCTCGAACTGCTTTAGGGATTCCTCCAACGGCAATTCACCGCTTTCCATGCGCTTGATGAGCGCTTCCAGTTCCCTCAAAGCGCCTTCAAAGTCGAATATTCTCGGTTTTCGCGTCACCGCGAACCTCCCTCCCCCTTTTGAAGCGGGATACGGTAGCCTAGCAACACGCGAGGGTCAATCACGCTCCGCTTGACGGCTGCCGACGGGTGCGCTAGAAAGTGCGCCGCTGGAGGCGGGTGCTAAGCCATCTTAGAATTATTGATTGAAGTCACTGAGCGGAGGGGTACACATTGACCAACCACTACCAGGCCGCCGATATCGAAGTCCTGACGGGCCTAGACCCGGTGCGCAAGCGACCGGGCCTGTATACGGACACCAGCCGCCCTAACCACCTGGTGCAGGAGGTAGTGGACAACAGTGTGGATGAGGCGATCGCCGGCTATGCGAAGCGCATCGAAGTGATCTTGCATGCAGACGGGTCCGTTTCCGTGACCGATGACGGCCGTGGGATGCCGGTCGATATTCACCCGGAGGAGGAGGTCCCTGGTGTGGAAGTCATCCTCACCCGGTTGCACGCAGGAGGCAAGTTCTCCAGCAAGAATTATCGTTTCTCTGGTGGTCTGCACGGGGTGGGGGTGTCGGTCGTCAACGCGCTTTCCAAGCAGCTTGAGGTGTGGGTCCGGCGAGAGGGCTGCGAATACACCATGAGCTTTGCGCATGGCGAGGTAAAAACCGCCTTGCAACGAGTCGGCACGGTGAGCAGACGGACCACCGGCACCACCGTACGCTTTTGGCCCGAGGCGTCGTACTTCGACACTGTATCCCTATCTATCCCAAGTCTTAAGCATCTGCTGCGAGCCAAGGCGGTGTTGTGCTCGGGACTTTGGGTAGGCTTGACGGACGAGCGCAGCGGTGAGCAGGAGCACTGGTGTTATGGGGATGGGCTAAAGACCTACCTCTCTGATGCGCTTGTCGCGCATGAGCTGCTGCCCGCAGAGCCTTTTATGGGCAGCATGGAAGGCGACCAAGAAGCGGCGGATTGGGCGGTGCATTGGTTGCTCGATGAGGGTGAGACGGTAGCGGAAAGCTATGTCAATTTAGTCCCCACCCCGCAAGGCGGGACCCATGTGAGCGGACTCCGCCAAGGCTTGCTCGATGCCGTGCGCGAATTCTGCGAGTTTCGCAGCCTCCTGCCCCGGGGCGTGAAGCTCGCTGCGGAGGATGTCTGGGAGCGTTGTTGTTACCTGCTTTCGGTAAAGCTCACCGAACCGCAATTCACCGGCCAGACTAAGGAGCGTTTGGCCTCCCGCGCGTGCAACGCGTTTGTCTCCGGCGTGGTGCGCGATTCGTTCAGCCATTGGTTGCACCAGCATGTGGAAACCGGCGAGCGCATCGCGCAGCTCGCCATCGAGCGCGCGCAGCGCCGCCTCAAAGCCAGCAGGCAAGTGATCCGGAAGCGCATCGGGAGCGGGCCGGCGCTGCCTGGCAAACTCGCGGATTGCACCGCACAAGACCCCAAGCAGAGCGAGCTTTTTTTGGTCGAGGGAGAGTCCGCTGGGGGTTCCGCGAAACAAGCACGCGACCGCGAATTCCAGGCGGTGTTACCGCTGCGCGGAAAAATCCTAAACACGTGGGAGGTGGACAGCGGGCAGGTTCTTAGCTCACAAGAGGTGCACGATATCGCGCTGGCCGTTGGGGTAGAGCCGAGCTTGGATAAGCTGGATGGGCTGCGCTATGGCAAGATCTGCATTCTCGCGGATGCCGACTCGGATGGGCAACACATCGCTACCCTACTTTGCGCGCTTTTTGTGCGCCACTTCAGATCCTTGGTCGCTGCGGGCCACGTGTATGTCGCGATGCCGCCGCTCTACCGCATCGATGTCGGCAAAGAAGTCTTTTACGCTCTGGACGAAGAAGAAAAACAGGGGGTTTTGGACCGCATCGCGGCAGAGAATATAAAGGGCAAAGTCACCGTGCAACGCTTCAAGGGCTTGGGGGAAATGAACCCCATGCAGTTGCGGGAAACCACGATGGCCCCGGACACACGGCGCTTGGTACAGCTTGTGATGCAAGCCGATGATGGTACCGAGCAGCTTATCGATATGCTGTTGGCGAAAAAACGTGCAGCTGACCGTCGGGCTTGGCTGGAAAAGAAAGGGGATCTCGCGGCCGTGTAACGGAATTGCGATAATCGGCGAATAATCGGCGAAACCGCTCGTTTGCCGCGGCGATTTATGTTGTAGCATGGCGCTTCGATTATTAGTAGGTGCGCTTCGGCGCAGGAGATCCGCCACAATGAATTGATTCGTAGAGAGCAACGAACATGAAAACGTTAACCAAGATCGCGATCGTATTCGGCTTTTTAGGGCTGCTGTTGATGGGGCTCACAATCCTGTGGACGCCAAGCGATATCAAAGAGTTGGAAGCTATGGGCCGGGGTGCGGCGAGAACCACCATGGTACGCGCCATGGTTTTGCAGGGGGGGAGCGTTGTTTGCCTGCTGATCGCGATAGGTTCTGTTGTCGTTTCTGCCTTTAGAAAGTGAGTCCCCCCATCCCTGGGGGGGAGTTAATCCCTAACGCGATTCCCCCATCCCTGGGGGGGAGTAATCCCTAACGTGACTCCCTCATCCCTGGGGGGGGGAGCCATCCCTGGGGGGAGAGTTAATACCTAATCGCTTGATTATACGCGCAAAATTCATGCCTTTAAAAGGCAGGTTTCGATAACTATCTGAATGGAATAGCGATCAACATTCTGGCCTGCAGAGGGGACGCTGTTTTTCGTGGTCGATAATGATCCATAATGGTGCGTTAGGATTAAGATAGCACCAAAAAGGTGCCACTCGCCTCCTATCTACTGGGCTTAGGTCCGGCCGCCGTCGTTTGTGCCGGGCTAAAGGACATAGAAATGTACCACCCCCGTGCGGATCGGGGTGCTCCCCATCGTTTTCGGCCGTTACGCCAGCGTGCGCGAATCGGGCCGGATCGGCTCGTCTTCGTCGGAAAGGTGTTTGGGGCAACTCGGAAAAGCCTCTATCCCAAGCTATTTAATTGATTGTTAGAAGGTTAGAAGTAATAGCCTTACGCCAGCTCGTGGGGATCAACATCGAGAGACCAACGCACGGTGCGTGCTTTTTTCAGCGCCTCCACGCGCGGCAGCCACTGTGCCAATAGCTGGTGCAACAAGCGGCGTTGCGTCGACTGGAGCATGAGCTGGGCACGGTAACGGCCCGCGCGTCGTTCCATGGGCGCGGGAACAGGCCCGAGCAGCTGCAAGCCGTCGCGTAGCTGCGCAGTGGCAACGCCCCGCGCCTGTTTGAGGAAGCGCATAGGCGCCTCGCTGTCCGGGGACTGCGCGCGTAGCAGCGCGAGCGCATGGTAGGGCGGTAGCTCCGAGGCGCGCCGTTCTGAGAGCGCGGATTGGGCGAATGCGCTATAGCCACTCGTCAGCAATGCAACGAGTAAGGGATGCTCCGGGTAGTGGGTCTGAATCAAGACCAAGCCGGGTTTCTCGGCCCTGCCGGCGCGCCCTGCCACCTGTACCACCAGTTGGGCCAGCTTCTCGCCAGCGCGAAAGTCTACGCTATAAAGCCGACTGTCGGCGTCCACCACGCCGACCAAGGTGACCCGCGGGAAATGATGGCCTTTGGACAGCATTTGGGTGCCGACCAAGATGTCGGCTTCTCCCGCGTCCACTTGCTGCAGCAGGGTTTCCAGCGATCCTTTGCGGCGAGTGGTGTCTTTGTCGATCCGCACCAAGCGCGCCCCGGGGAAACGCGCCTTCATAACCTCGGTAACCCGCTCCGTGCCCTGACCGAGCTTGATCAGCCCGTTCACGTGTCCTGCCGGACATGCCACGGGCGGTTCTCGTTCGTGCCCGCAATGGTGGCAGCGCAGCCGCTCCCCGATGCTGTGGTAAGCGAGCTTGGCGTCACAGCGGGTGCAGGCCGCATACCAGCCGCAGCGGTGGCAGAGGAGGAGCGGCGCATATCCACGCCGATTAATAAAAAGTAGGGTTTGCTCCCGCCGTTCCAAGCGCTGCGCGATAGCGCCGAGCAGAGGCTCCGATATCCCGCCGTGCAAGGTATGGGCGCGAATATCGAGAAGTTTCAGGGTGGGGGTACTCGCGGAGCCGGCGCGATGCGGGAGTCGCAGCTCGCGGTAGCGCGCCGCCTGGGCATTGACGATCGATTCCAGCGAAGGGGTGGCGGAGCCGAGAACGACCGGTATGTTCTCGCGCTGGGCACGGATGACGGCGACATCGCGCGCTGAGTAAGAAAAGCCTTCCTGCTGTTTATAAGAACCATCGTGCTCTTCATCGACTACGATGAGGCCGAGATAGGGCATAGTAGTCCACACCGCAGAGCGAGTCCCGAGGACGATGCGCGCTTTGCCCTCGCGAGCGTTGAGCCACGCGCCCAGCCTTTGCTGGGTGCCGAGATCGGAGTGCATGACCGCGACCGGTTCCCTGAAGCGCTGAGACAGGCGTTCTAAGGTCTGCGGGATGAGCCCTATTTCGGGCACTAACATCAGCGCTTGCTTACCGGCACGTAGAACCTCCTCGATGAGGCGCAGATATACTTCGGTCTTGCCGCTTCCGGTCACGCCATCCAGCAGGAATGGCTGAAAGCGATCCAAAGACGACGCAATTTGCTGCACAGCGCGGCGTTGCGCTGAATTCAATGGGGGTGGCGGAAGGCAAGCGATTGACGGCTCCGCTGCGGGAGGCTTTGCCACCGCTACCACATAACCCTGAACGACCAAGAGACGCATGGCCTTGCGCCAGGTTGCCAAGCGCTGATCTAAATCCTCTTCCGACAGCCCCGATGGATGCTGTCGCAGCAACTCCACGATGGCCGCTTGCCGAGGTGCCCGCTTGAGCGGGCCAGGGTCGCGGTCAAGCAGCCACCGGCACGGCGCCGGTTTGGTCTGC
>JBOIEE010000119.1:0-5440 GCA_050740975.1 Gammaproteobacteria bacterium
GTTCAAGACGGTTTTCTCGGACGCCTGACATAGGCACCCTTATACGGCATCCGGGGCCCGGTGTCCAGGATCCGCTATACGCCCTTAACCCACTTGAGGTTTCTGGCTAGGACAAATTCACCCTGCCGAGACAACAATCGATGAAGCGGAGGTTGAAGCGGCAGCAAAGGTTATCCGCTCCTAGTGGTTGAGGATGGGGGGTGAAGTCAGAGCGTTTGAGGAGGAGTTTGCGGCAACGATTGGCTGCCGATAGGGGATTGCTGTTGCCAACGGTACGGTCGCGCTGCACCTCGCTTATCAAGCTGTGAGACTAGGTTCGGGAGATGAGTTTTGTATCCCCGCATTGACGTTCATCGCCACACTGCACGCGGGCCTCTATTTAGGTGCGAGGCCAGTTTTGATTGACATCTTACTATAAGTGCGGCCGATTTGAAGCGCAAGATCTCCAAGGACACTGAGCTCATCGTGACCATGCCGTATGGCGGATTTTCGCCGGATATGGACGCGATATGCGGTGTTGTGCGGTCTTACGGTATCCCTGTGGTCGAAGACACATGCCATGGCCCGCTTGCTACATGTGGGCGGACGAACGTCGGAACATTCGGTTTGGCTTCGACTTGGTCGTTTTACGGGAACAAGAATCTTACCACCGGCGAAGGGGGCATGATTCTGACGAATGATATTAGGTTAGCGGGTAGGCGTCGGACGCTACGATCGCACGGAATGTCGTCTTCGGCGTGGGATCGCCGTTCCGCGTCCGCGTCGAATATCTAAAACATCGAAGCGGTAGGATACAACTACCGCCTCGACGAATTACACGGAGCAATCGGTCGGGTCCAACTGAGTAAGTTGCACGAAGCAACAGAGCGAAGACAAGGGCCGATCGAAAACTGCGCCAGGCGCTTATGCCCAGCAGTCAAGCTCGGGCTGAAGATCCCTCTTGGGAATCCACGAGGCCGCGCGGCGTCAACCGAGACGAGTTTCGCGATAAGGATTGATCGGCGGGGAATACAGACGTCAATGCACTATCCGCTAATGCACCGCTATCCGCATCTGAAGAACCTTCTGATTAACCGGCCCGCACACTTCTGGATTGGCATGAACCTACTTTTGCTCAGTCGCCCGACTCTGACGCCAAATCAGGTCAAGCGGCGTCGATCAGACCGTCAGTTGGTAACATGCTCGTGTTGGTTAAGTCCTTTTGCTCACTAAGCTCCGGCTCAGGCTTTCCCACCGCCCGTCAAGCGGGTTCGATACCATGGTTTGCCACCGACTTGCAAACAAGTCAGAATGAATGTTAATAGACTGCAGTGACCAGGCGCGACCGGACCGAGCAGCTCGCCTCGATCAACGGTGTGACCGACCGGCTGGAGCTCCGAACCGAGGCGACGGCCACAGCGATGCAAGAGTGCCTCGACAACGCCGAGCGGGTGTTGTCATCTGTGATATCGAGGGCGGGGAGCGAGAGGTTCTCGATCCGGCTGCGGCGCCACGGCCACGGCGAGGCACCTTCATCATTTTATCGATCTTTATCTCGCTTTTATATCAACACAATCTTGTTATGTCAGCCGTCTGGCAAGCTATTTAATCGCTTCAATACGAGGTAATCGCAGGCGACTGGGCGCCATTTTTCGCCTTAGGTACCCCGATACGGGCCTTGTACACAAGTCCATACGACAATCCACCGCGTGCGATCTTCGAAAGATGCTACAATATTTCTTGCACAGCGTGTCAAGCGGAGCGACGCAAAACGCTCTGCGGAGACACCAAGGCATATCACTTGGCCCGCCCCGTAACCTCGGAACGTACAATGATAGTAAAATCATCCTTTACCCCCTAAGCTATTCGCGATAGCTATGCTGTTGACTTGGCATATGATCAAATAGGGCGGCGGTTCTGGGTTTCGGCATCCCAGGCCAAGAAAAATGGTGTAGATCGGTCATTGACGGCATTATCAATGGATTAGGTGCTCAGAGGCCTATGTAGGGGTGGCCAAGCCATTTTGACTTTCGAGCAGATCTCAAAGTGGGAATGCCAGGGAACATTAGAGCAAGGGCGTGCAGAGCATAAAAAAACATGAAACCGCGGCACATCGTTTCAAGAGTAACTAGAAGACTGTCTAAGCCCATCTTTCACTGCTTAGGCAGAGATCGCATTAGCTTCACAAAAGTGATGCCGCGTGACGACTTAAAAGCGATAGGAACAGATTACGGGGGTTGGGTTATCCCGGAGAAGCTGCTTGATTCTAACTCTATTTGCTACTGTGTTGGTTGCGGGGAAGACATATCGTTTGACCTGGGCTTAATTGATCAGTTTGGTTGCCGCGTGTTTGGATTTGACCCTACACCACGAGCTATCAAATATGCTAAAGAGCACGCTGCACAATACGAGAAATATTACTTTTCCGAAGTTGGCCTTTGGGATAAGGAAGATATTCTGAAATTCTATGCCCCAACAAACCCCGAACATGTATCCCATTCTTTGATCGACCGACAAAAAACACAGGAATATTTTTTGGCAAAGGTGAAACGACTTAGCGATATTATGCGAGAAAATGGACACAAAACATTAGCTCTCCTTAAATTGGACATAGAGGGTGCCGAATACAAGGTCATTAACTCCATAATTGAGGATAACATTGACATTAAGATTCTGTGCATTGAATACGACGAATGGCTCAACCCGCTCGATAACAATTATAAAAACAGAATAAAAGGGTCTATTAGTAAGATTATTGAAGCTGGGTATTCATTAGTCTGGTCACAGCAAAACGGAAACTATACTTTCGTAAAAAATGCCCTTGGAGGTAACCTTAGAAGGTAATGGAATGGATGACTGCTCCAGATCAAAGTAGCTGACTACGACAGCACGTTTGCACAGATAGTCGCCGTACCAGAGGCAGGCCAAGTTGGCGGGAAGGCATGCGCGCATTCTGTGAGCGCTGCGGGGCGCGTCCATTGCGAAACTGGGGAGTTCAGTAAAACGAGAAGCGAAACGGAGAGGATTGGCGTGGAACTGGTGCAAACCTTGCCGAGGGCCAGGAACTTCGCCAGGTCGTGCGCGTGCTGGGCCGTGGCTGCCACATCGGCGTAGAAAGATCGTTTGAGCAGCAGGATGCGCAGCGGTGCGGCAAGCTTACCAACTCGGGTGGGGCAGTGTGACGTCGTGAGGGGCGGGCACGCACGCTGAGCGAGGACTGTAAGTTGCGGATGGATGTACGGCCGGGTTAGACTCCACGAGGCGAGCGCAACCCCGTGCGGATTCCAGGAGAACTGTTATGAGCACTTACGCAAGCGACGCTGGTTCAGCAGGAAAGGCGGCCCGGCGGTACTTGGACGACCGACATGTTGACATGGAGCCATACTTTTCGGTAGGACCTTATACGGGGACGACTTTGACCCCGAGCGCATTCGCGCATGGCATGCGGACGAAAAGGAGGCCTACGCATCGCTGGCGTATCGACCTGCTTTCGGCAGCTACCCCTATCACATGGAGAATCAATGGCTGCTGTTCCGACACCTGAAGCAGGGGCGGTTCGAGCACGTGCTGGGCTTCGGGAGCGCTTATGCTGAGGAGCTTCTCCCATTGGTGACGAGGATCGGACACGCCACGATTGTCGAGCCATCCGACGCGTTCATTCATGCGGACCTGGAAGGCGTTCCGCTGCGCTATGTGAAGCCAAGGTCCGACGGCCGCCTGGAGTGTCCCGATGCTAGTGTGGATTTACTGACATGCTTCAGCGTGCTGCATCACATCCCTAACGTCAGTACAACGCTGGCGGAGTTCGCACGGTGTCTGCGGCCGGGTGCCGTGGCCCTCATCACAGAGCCCACGGTGTCGATGGGGGATTGGCGCACCGATCGGGGCCTGACGCCGCACGAACGCGGGATTCCGCTGGGCTTGTTCCGACAGATGATCGCGGCTGCTGGCCTGCGTATCCAGGTCGAGAAGCGTTACCAATGCCAATTGAGTAGTGCATTTACCCGGCTTACTGGCATCTCGTGGAACCAATCGCGATTGGGGCTACGGATCGACCACTGGCTGTCTCGCCTGGTGGCCTTCAATGGGGTCTACCACGCCTGCGCGCCGTGGCAGAAGGTGCGCCCAGCCTCTGTCGCGTATTTGCTGGAGAAGCCGCCCCCTATTTCCAACAGGAGCTGCGCTAGGGCGTTAATCTGAAAACTTGCCGCGGACTAAACATCTCCCAAACGAAACCATAACCGCCTCGCAAGCCGGAACGGCCGTTGAACATCCGAAAGAGAACTTTGCGGGGGGCCTCTGGTGATCACCAACGGTCGGTCGTGCCTGCGCTGGAACGATCCCCTCCGGTTACTTGGACGGGCGATGACGGTGGGATAGGGCCATATGGTATTTTCCCAGCAATATGGCGACCATGAATAGCATGGAACTGCCGAGGAAACTGCCTTCCTTCAGCGATAGCAAAAGATGATAGATGAACATCGCACATAGAACGGCTAGTTGAGTTCTTTGTACCGGGTTGTCGCGAACGAGAAAGAAACTCCTTAACCCACTTTTAGTGCAGCTCAAGACGATACCAGCATAGATCAGAAAACCGAGGATCCCCTCTTCGATGAGTATCTCCACAGGCGCTACATGCGAATAAAACCCAATGAGATCGTAGGATGCGGAACTGCCTAAGCCAAAGAAAATCGTGGCGGGAGTCGTGAACCAATAGTCAAGGACTTGCAATGCAGGATTGAGTCGTGTACTTCTCGCCTCGTCCAAGGCATCGTCCGTCTTCCAACGTTCCGAATCGGGCCAATACGCATCTAATGCCCAGAAGGTTGCCGCGACTGTTAAAGCGACAACAAGCCCCAGGATAGCATACGCTTTGAAGTCGTGGAGACGGTGCGCAATAGGCCAGCAGGCAAATGTCACCATTATCGCTGCCCAGGTCTCTCCGCGTGATCCAGACCTTACGGTCAAAATCAAACCAAGGGCTACAACTGTCCATTTTAGGATGTTCAAGAACCTAAACTTAGGCCACGACAAAAATGCGGCGATGATGGCTATTGTGCCGCCTAGCGCGCCCGTCGCGAGCGGGTTGCCGGTGAATCCCCTACCAGGGAAGACGATGAATCTGTCTTTCCATTCGACCGTAAACATGAGAAGCAAAAGTATGGGGGTGCCGAAGATGAAGGTAGCAGTAAGCATCCGCTCAAAGTCCGCCGTGCTGGAGCATAGCAGAGGGCCCAAAAAAACGATGGTTACAATATAAGGAGCTGACGCCAAAAACATGCTTAGGCTTCCAGCGGGATTCGGAGCCCACAGAGTCGATACTAGAGCGTACGAAAATAGCGTAAACACAAGCAAACCGACTGCCGGATATCCGGGCAATATCGGGTGTCCTCTATAGATCTTTTTCGCCAAACCTAACAGAACGATGAATCCAATAACAAGGTTTATTAGAGAACGGTGC
>JBOIEE010000120.1:0-6434 GCA_050740975.1 Gammaproteobacteria bacterium
CGCTAGCCTTGAGCGTAGCACCTCGGCGCTCGGCGAGCGCTCGGGCGGTGTCGATGGAATCGATATCCTCGGCGCTGACATCGGAATTAAATTTCAGGATGGATTCTCTCAGAGTGATGCGCTCGAACGGGCTCGACAAGTCATACACCGGACCTTGAAACGAAATCAGCGCTCGCCCGTGTTCGGACAGGGACTTAACCAGGGAGCGCAACATGTCCTCTGTCCGGTCCATGGCAGTGGCGTGGTCTGCGTAGGCCTCGTAGAACTCCAACATCGTAAATTCCGGGTTATGCTTGGTGGATAAGCCTTCGTTTCGGAAGTTGCGATTGATCTCGAACACCTGCTCGAATCCCCCGACCAGCAGCCGCTTGAGATAAAGCTCGGGCGCGATCCGCAGGTACAAGCCCATATCCAAACTGTTATGGTAGGTCTTAAATGGACGTGCCACCGCGCCCCCGGGAATAGCCTGCATCATCGGTGTTTCTACTTCGAGGAATCCGCGGCTCTTGAGGTAATTGCGGATAAAATCGATGGCGGCGCTACGGATCTGAAAAGTCTTGCGCGTCGCCTCGTTCATGATCAGGTCCAAATAACGCTGGCGGTATTTGATCTCCTGGTCTGCCAAGCCGTGAAATTTTTCCGGTAACGGCCGCAAGGCTTTAGTCAGCAAGCGCGCATCTTCCACTAAGAGCGAGAGTTCCCCAGTTCGGGTTTTGAACAGAGATCCGCTTGCCCCCAGTATGTCCCCTATGTCCCATTGCTTGAACGCTTCGTAACACCCTTCGGGCAGCTGGTCCCGGCGCAGGTAGAGCTGGATCTGGCCTGACATGTCTTGCAGATGGGCGAAAGAAGCTTTGCCCATGATGCGGCGGCTCATCAGACGGCCTGCTACCGTAAACCGGTGTCCGGCGTGCTCTAAAACCGAGCCATCTTCGCCCGCAAATCGCTGATGCAGCGCTAGTGCTAGGACATCCCGGCGAAAATCGTTGGGGTAGGCATTAGTGCTTTGTCGAAGCTGCGTGAGCTTTGCCCGGCGCTGGGCGATTTGATCCGGAGTGTCGTCGCTCATTGTTGTTCGAATGCAAGTGAGGATGTGCCGTCTCCCGCACGGTCTACGCCCCGGTGGAAATGTCCTGCCGAACATCCTTCACCCCATTCACGGATCCGTGACCACTAGTCCCGGAAAGCGGTCCCCTGGTTGACACTTCGTGATGGGCGCACGCCATGCACAGCGTACACGATTCATAAACATGGCCGCAAGCCGGCGCATCCTGTGGCAAAGTCCTAGGTGGAGGGCGCCCACTTTTGAAGCCGCTTGTTCTCAGCCGTCCGATGAATGCGGCGAGTCAATACTTTTCCGGGACAAGCCGCCTCCCCTGCAACGAGGCCTCGTCATCGTCGGCCTTTCATCGACCGTTTGGGGAGTTCTACCTTCGACCGTGGCAGCGTCTGGTACGGGATCAGGCTCAGCAGATGCGAAATGCAGTTTAGGCGACCGCGCCGCTTGTCGTCCGAACGCACGAGGTACCAGGGCGCATACTCAGTGTCGGTCGCTTCCAGCATCATGTCGCAGGCGCGGGAAAAAAGAAGACCGGGGCAAGATGCCCCGGTCAAAGCAGAACGGGCGGGAGGGGAGGGAAAACCCGTTCTGCAACGATCCTATCGGCTACGGGCTGGAATACTTTAGAAAGGCCGGAAGCGGCCGGTTTTCGCAAACCTGCATAGCGTTACATAAATGCCTGTCTGTTGCTGGAGGCCAAGGTAAAGCTGGCGCCTGGCGGGGAGACTTTGACGGATCCCTGATACGCCTAACGCTCTTGCTTGCTAAGGTGTAATTCGCTCCGTATAGTGCCTACGCATCCCAATCCCACAACGAGAAAGGAGCACACGATGCGCTTACTCTATCTTGCATTGCCGCTGTTTTTATTGCTTTCCGGCTGCGGCTACAACACGCTGCAGTCCCAAGACGAGCAAATCAAGTCAGGATGGTCTGAGGTGGTCAATCAATATCAGCGCCGGGCCGACCTGATCCCCAATCTGGTCAATACGGTCAAAGGGTTCGCCGCCCAAGAGAAGGACGTCTTGCTCGGGGTAACCCAGGCGCGGGCTAAGGTCGGCGCCATTCAAGCCACCCCTGAATTACTTAACGATCCGCAGGCCTTCGCCAAATTCCAGGCGGCACAAGGTGATCTGTCCAGCGCCCTGTCTCGTTTGCTCGTGGTGGCCGAAAATTATCCGCAACTCAAATCCGATGCCGTGTTCCGAGATCTACAAGCGCAGTTGGAGGGAACGGAAAACCGTATCACGGTCGCTCGCAATCGCTACATAAAAACGGTACAAGATTTCAACGTAACGGTGCGTTCCTTTCCCAGTAATCTCACCGCCAAGCTGTTTGGCTTTGCGCTGAAACCGAACTTCACAGTGGAGGATGAAGAGTCGATTTCCAAAGCACCAACGGTGGATTTTTCCGCGCCGGCCCCGCCGCAAGTAGCGCCTGCACCCCAAGAAGAACGAGCGAAAGGATCCGCTAACGTCGTCCCGCTGGAGAAATACCGCTGAGGCAGAGTTTCAAAGCGTGATACACGCGCGGTCTCTCCTCGTGATCTTATGGGGCGCCTGGTGTCTCGTGTTCTCTTCGCCCCTGTGGGGGGAGGTGCCGATACCGCCGCTGACAGCCCGTATCATCGATCAGACCGGTACGCTCAGCGCGGGTCAACGCCTGGATCTAGAGAATAAGCTGCAGGCCTTTGAGAACGCTAAGGGCAGCCAGATCGCGGTCTTGATTGTGCCCACTACGCAACCGGAGGCGATCGAGCAGTATTCCATGCGGGTGGTGGAACAATGGCGGCTTGGGCGCAAGGGCGTCGATGATGGTGCGCTGCTGGTGGTGGCGAAAGACGATCGCAAGCTGCGTATCGAAGTGGGCTACGGTCTGGAAGGCGTCCTAACCGACGCTAGCTCAAAGCGGATCATCAGCGAGGTGATCACCCCGCTTTTTAAGGCCGGTGAGTTTTATGAGGGCCTAGCGGCTGGGGTCGATCGCATGATTAGGGTCGTCGAGGGTGAACCGTTGCCGCCGCCTGAGCCGTCCGGCCGATCATCACCCGATGATCTGATTGGGGGTACGGTGTTCGCCCTTCTCATGGCATTCACCGTGGGTTCGGTAGTGCTTAGCATCGCTTCGGTGCTATTGCCCCGCGCCACAGCCCGTTTGGGGGGCGCCGCCTTGAATGGCGGCGTCACGGGCGCCATTGCCTGGTCGCTGACCAAGACCCTCGGCATCGCTCTGGTTGTGGCGGCCCTCGGTTTTGTCATCGCCCTAGTAATAGGGTCCCTACCCACGCGCCGCTCTGGGCGCTGGAGCAGTGGGCGCGGAGGCGGCTTTGGTGGAAATGGCGGCGGGTTCGGCGGAGGCGGCGGCGGAGGCGGCGGATTCAGCGGAGGCGGAGGCGGCTTCGGAGGGGGTGGCGCCTCCGGAAGTTGGTAGCTATGGACCTGAAACGCATATTCCGCCATCTCAACACCTCACCCCGGTTGCTGAAACGCGCATTTCCGCAAGCGGCCTTAGAGGCCATCGAACAACTGGTCCGGGAATGTGAACAGAACCATCTCGGGGAGATCCGCTTTGCCGTTGAGGCCGCGCTGGACACTATGCCCTTGTTACGGGGTCAGTCGGCGCGTGAGCGCGCGATCCAGGTTTTTGCTGAGATCGGCGTGTGGGATACGGAGCACAATAACGGCGTATTGATCTATCTTTTGCTTGCCGATCACGATGTCGAGGTCGTCGCCGACCGGGGCATAGCTCGCCACGTGGCAAATGACGAATGGGAGCGGATCTGCCGCGAAATGGAAAAGGCGTTTGCCGCCGGTGATTATCAGAGCGGTGCGCTCACCGGGATCCGCATGGTTTCCGCATTGCTGGAGCGTTTTTTTTCGGCGCAAGGCGCCAACCCGAACGAGCTACCCGATCAGCCTGTCTTGCGCTGATTGCGATCCCTTATGGGCACTTCGAAAAATTCCATCCGTGGAATTTTTCGCCTCGCAAAGCAAAAATGCGATTTTTGCTTTGCTCCATTTTTCAAACCGTTGCCTGTTTGAAAAATGGGCAGCATATCCCTATGCTGCTGGGCACTTCGAATTGATCGAAGTGCCCATATGAAGCTTTATTACGTACACGACCCTATGTGCAGCTGGTGCTGGGCCTTCCGACCAACCTGGTCCGAGATCGTGCGCGCCCTACCACCAGCGATTTCTGCCCAGCGGGTGTTAGGCGGCTTGGCCCCGGATAGCGATTCCCCCATGCCCGAAACCACGCGTGAATACATACAAAAGAACTGGCGAAAGATTCAGCAGGTAGTTCCGAAAACAGCGTTTAACTTTGACTTTTGGACCCAATGCCGGCCGCGGCGCTCCACCTATCCCGCATGCCGAGCGGTTATCGCCGCGATGAATCAGGACCCTCAATACGAAGAGGAGATGATCCTTGCGATCCAGCAAGCTTATTATCTTCAGGCGCGCAATCCTTCTGACGACGACACCTTGATAGCACTTGCCGCAGAAATCGGCTTGAACCAGCAGCGCTTTGCCCAGGATCTGAATCACCCCGCAACGCGCGAGGCCTTGCTACGCCAGATCGCGTTCAGCCAACGCCTGGGAGCGAGCGGATTCCCGAGCCTTATCCTGGAACACCACAAAGGGTATCAAAAGATAGAATTCGACTATAACGACCCCTCGGTCGTTCTCGATGTCCTCGATAAACTGTAAGTGGCGGGGGGCGCTGTATGGGATCTCAAGCGCGTCAATGAGCTGCTCAAGCAGCCCATCAAGCCGTTGCCAGTGTATTCGGTCGTCCGCTGCGCGATGCATCGGCCAATCTTTCCATAGCTGCCATCATCGGCGGCGCGTCATTCTGGCTGACACCACCCACCCCATCATCTCGCTCCAAGTGTGAATATTTCAAAGACATCAATACGGTCGTCTGATATAAAGGTTTTAATATAGGGTCAATCAAGGTAATCTGAAGGCCGGTAATCAGGCTAATTCCGGGAGGGGCAGATGTTCGACCGGCCAAGCCAAGCTAACGAGAAGAAAGAATCCGAAAGTAGCGGCTTCCAGTCTCGCGCGCCTGCGGTCGCGCTCCCCAAAGGCGGAGGCGCTATCCGTGGTATGGGCGAGAAATTTGCTGCCAACCCGGTCACTGGCACGGGCTCCATGACAGTGCCCATCGCCACCAGCCCCGGCCGGTCTGGTTTCAGCCCACAACTATCGCTCTCCTACGACTCCGGCGCGGGCAATGGACCGTTTGGTTTCGGGTGGTCGCTCGGTCTCCCCCAGATCACCCGCAAGACCGACAAAGGACTACCCAAGTATCAGGACGCCGACGAATCCGATGTCTTCATCCTGTCCGGTGCCGAGGATCTGGTTCCGGTGCTCGTCGAGAACGGCGAAGTACTTCCTCCGCGGATGGTCGGAGGCAAGACCTACCGTATCCAGCGCTACCGGCCGCGTATCGAGGGCCTGTTCGCCCACATCGAGCACTGGACCAACCAAGCCGATCCCGAAGACGCCTTCTGGCGCTCGATCTCCAAGGACAACATTACCACCTGGTACGGCAAAACCCCCGAGAGCCGCGTCGCCGATCCTGCCGATCCCGCCCGCATCTTCAGTTGGCTTATCTGCGAAAGCTACGACGATAAGGGTAACGTCATCGTTTATGGATACAAGGAAGAGAACTCGGACGATATTGGGCTTTCCCAAGTCCATGAGCGCAACCGTACCAATGACACCCGCAAGGCCAATCGGTACTTGAAGCGCATTCGCTACGGCAACCACACGCCGTATCTGCCCCAGCTCTCGGACACGGAACCTTGGCCCACCCCCCCTGGCGCCACCGCGCCAGACGGTAGCGCGCATTGGCTCTTTGAGGTCGTCCTGGACTACGGCGAGCACGCTGCTGATACCCCCACGCCAAACGACAGCGATATTTGGGACCTGCGCAACGACCCCTTCTCTACGTATCGTTCAGGCTTCGAAGTTCGCACCTATCGCCTGTGCCAGCGGGTGCTCATATTCCACCATTTTCCAGCCGAACCGGAAGTTGGCGCCGATTGCCTCGTGCGATCAACCGATTTTACGTATTCGTATGAGGACAACGAGCCCGATCCGCGCGATCCCATCTTTTATTTTCTACTCTCCATGACTCAAACCGGCTACCAGCGTGCGCCTGGTGGGTATGTGTCAAAATCGCTGCCGCCCTTGGAATTCGACTACACCCAACCCATCGTTCAGGAGGAAATCCACGAGGTTGACCCCGAGAGCCTCGAAAACCTGCCCTACGGCTTGGATAACGGACGTTACCAATGGATAGATCTCGACGGAGAAGGGTTGTCCGGGGTGTTGACTGAGCAGGCGGACGGTTGGTTTTATAAACGCAA
>JBOIEE010000121.1:0-13567 GCA_050740975.1 Gammaproteobacteria bacterium
CGTCACTAAAAGCCTGAATACCGGGCGCATCCACCCGTTGTGCCATCGAGGCACCGTTCGACGAGGACAGTACCTGCCACATAGCATGGTGGGATTCTCCAAGCCGCTTTACTACACCGGCGCTATACATGGCTCTCTCCCCCAAGAATAGCTCATCCAAGTGACTTACTCGCTCGCCCTCCTTTACGGCAGCATTGTCGATGATCTCAACTCAACGCGAGTACCGCAATTAAGCTAATGGAATTCCACGCGTTTCCCCCTTGGGAAACGCAACATTGATGCCATGCGAGAGGCGCGGGTGTTTTTTTGTTGTGGATCCTCAGCTTGCACCGCGAAACCACTTTCCCCCAGGGCTACAAATGCTGCGACAGATGGTGCCATCTATTTGAGAAAATAAATGTATCGTACTGATATTACGTGGACTGTGATCCCGAGGCGCTCTTTCGTAAAGCGACTTTGGTCGCAGGGCGATCTCGCTCAGGCGGCGCGCAGCGCCTGGGTAATGCCCATACGGGCCGCCCTGACGGCGGGCAGAAAACCACCCAGGAGCCCCATGCAAAGAGCGAAGATCAGGGACTGCAACGCGATCGTGGGTGTGAGCGCAAAACGGAAGGCAAGCTCTGAGAAAGTCTGCCAGTTCATGGTAGAGATACTGATGAACTGCATGCAGGAGGCGAAGCTTAGACCGACACCGCCCCCTAGCAACCCTAAGACCAGCGATTCCACGAGGAACGCGATCAGGATGCTATGGCGGCGAAACCCCAGCGCGCGCAGAGTGCCGATCTCCGAGGTGCGGCTCGCGACCGCCGCATACATAGTAATCATGGCCCCGATGACAGCGCCAATCGAGAAAATCATACTCAGGGTAAGCCCTAAAATGTTGAGGAAGTTCGCCATCACTTCGGACTGTTCCAGATAGAACTGGGTCTCCCGCTTGGCCTCCACCGTGAGTCGCGGATCGTCTCTTATGCGCGCTTCGACCGCGGGCAGGGCAGAAGGCTCCATGAGCTTAAAGATGAGGGACGAAAACGACTGACGCCGGAACGCCTGCATCAATTGCTCCGCATCGCCCCAGATCTCGGAGCTGAATCCGGTATTGCCTGCGTCGAAGGTGCCAACCACAGTCCAGTCGCGCAATCCTAAGCGCAAGGTTTCCCCAATTCCCGCACCGAGAAAGCCTTGAGCCACTTTCTGTCCGGCGATCACCTCCGCCGCCCCCGGCCGGAACAGGCGGCCCTGGCTCAAGCGCACCTGGGGCCGCAGGGCAAAGCCCTCTGCGTACACACCCCGTATGATGACGTTAGAGGGTTTCAGGCTGCCCCGTTTCGGCAGCACCATGAGCACCACGGTTTCTTTGGACACCAGGCGCCGACCGCCCGTGCCCTGAGCGACCTGCGGCAGGCTTGCGATCACAGCCGCCTGATCGCGCTGGACTTCGCTTTGTACTTCGGTCTCGGCGCCGCGGCGGATCACCATCACATTGTCCGGGCTGCCGGTTTGCACCAAAGTACCTTTCAAGCCCTGCGACAGCATGAGCACGGACGCGAACACAAAAACCACCAGCCCCATGCCGCCGGCCGTCAGCACCGTCGTGACTTTGCGCGCAAGCACGCTTTTAAACACATAGCTCAAGGGGATGTGGCTCATGTCATCCCACGCTGTTCAGCCCATCCGTGATCCGCATGCGGTAGCAGCCCCAAGCTGGAGCGACCGCGGCCGCTAAACCCACGACAAGGCTGGCAGCGAACGCCAGCCAAACCGTCTGTGGCGAAACCTGAAACACAGGGAACAGCGTACCGGCTTTGCCCGCGAAGAAATCGGCCATAGGAAAGATCAACGCGATACCGATCAGCCCAGAGACCGCAACCAGCATTAAGGATTCGTAGACGATGGCGAGCGCAGGAAAGTAAGGCCCAAAACCCAAGGCCCGAAGCGTGGCGTATTCGCGCCGGCGCTCTCGTGCGCTCATCGCCATGGTATTGGCGACCACGGCCAGGATGATGGCAATCACCACCAGCGAAACCGCGCGGATCACGGTAACGATGGCTTCGGTCATGGCCACGAACCCAAGCTGGAACGCTTTTTCGGTCTCAGTCAAGCTTTCGGCCAGGGAATTCTTGAAGCCTTGATCTATGTGCTCCGAGATCGCCGCGGCAAGGCCGGGCTCTCTGATCCCGACCACGTAGATCCCCACTCGATCGGATCGCGGAGAAGACTGCTTTTTAACCGTCTCGTTCAAATACTCCCAATGGAAAAAGAATTGCGTCTCATCGGTCTTAGCGTCGCCGCCCCGATAAATCCCGCGCAGCACATAACTCCAGGTTCCGGGGTAGATGGTGCCGCGCAAGGGAATCACATCGCCGATCTTCCAGCCGAATTCCGCCGCTACTTTGCGCCCGGCGATCGCGCCCTTGCGGTCGCGCAAGAAATCGCGTTTCTGCTGCTCCGGGAGTACATACTCCGGATAGAGATCCAAATAGCTGCTGGGCTCGATGGCAAATTGGGGGAAAAAGTTCTTCTCATCGATGTAGATCCCGCCGAACCAGTTGGCATAACTGACGGAATTCACCCCCTCGACTTGGCGGATCTTATTCCGGTAGCTCAAAGGCAGCGGAAACACCAAGGAAATCGAATTGCGGGTGATCAAACGCGTGGCGGAGGTGGCGTCCGCCCCCACATACCAAGCGTCGACCACCGTGCGCAAAAGCCCGAAAGCAACGATAGCCACGATCATACCCAGCGCGGTCAATCCCGAGCGCAGCTTGTGGCGCAGAAGATTGCGCAGGCTTAGTTTCAGCAGATAAGACAATTCAACCTGCCGTTGCGGTGGAATCGCTCAAGGCGCCTTTATCCAGGTGCAGAACGCGGTGCGCCTTGTCCGCCGCGCGCTGATCGTGGGTGGCCATGACGATGGTCTTGCCGAGCTCTTGGTTTAAGCGCTCCATCAGATCCAGGACCTCTGCCGCCGAGTTGCGGTCGAGATCCCCGGTCGGTTCATCGGCGACGATGAGGGTCGGATCGCTCACCACCGCCCGCGCGATCGCCACCCTTTGTTGCTGGCCCCCCGAAAGCTGCGCGGGGTAATGAGACATGCGATCTTCCAAGCCCACGAGCTTAAGGACCAGTGCGACATGCTCCCTGCGTTGCCTGCGCGAAAGCTTGCTCAATAACAAGGCGAGCTCTACGTTCTCGAAGGCGGTCAGAACCGGCATCAAGTTGTAGAACTGAAAGACAAACCCGACATGCGAGGCGCGCCAATCGGCAAGCTTTGATTCCGGCAGACGGGTAATATCTACCCCCGCCGCGCGGATCGAGCCCTCATCGGGTGTGTCGATACCGGCGATCAGGTTGAGCAAGGTGCTCTTGCCAGAGCCGGAAGGGCCCATCAGAGCCAAAAAGTCGCCCTCCTCCACCCGCAGATCGATGCCCTCCAGCACGGGAACGATCTGGGTGCCTTTGCGGTAGGATTTGGTTAGGTTCTGGGCCAAGATCAGCGCTGCGCTCATGAATCCTTAAGCCAGACCTTCGCCCCGTCGGCCAGTGTGTGCGGGGGTTTCAGCACGACCTTATCACCTTCTTTCAAACCCCGGCTAATGATCACCCGCTCGCCCAGTCGCGCTCCTACTTCCACCGCCACCTCTCGTACCTCGGAGCCGTTAACAACAAAAGCGCGCTTTTGCCCACCCCGCTCGACGATGGCCTCGGGTTGGGCAACCAAGCGGGGTGATTGCTCGGCGCGGGTGAGCGCCTGCGACAAGAACGCGACCTTGGCGCTCATGTCGGGAAGTATGCGTGGATCTCGGTCCACGAATTTCACTTTAACCAGTACCGTCGCCTTGCTGCGGTCAACCGTGGGCACAATGCGACCGACCACGCAGCGAAAACGAGCCTGCGGCAGGGCGTCCAAAACCACCTCACACGCCTGGCCGACCGCCACCGTGGCGATGTGGGACTCGGAGACATCGGCCTCCACTTCCAAGGTGTCGAGATCCGCCATCGACACTACCGATCCTTTAGATTCGGTGGTGGAGGAAAACGGGGCAACGATGTCGCCTATATCGGCATGTTTGCTCAAAATAACCCCGTCGAAGGGCGCCCGAATGAACGTGTACTCCACCGCGACCCTTGTACCCGCGTGATTGGCCTCGGCGGCGCGGATCTCGGAGCGGGCCCGGCGAGCCGCCGCTGTCGCTTTGTCATGCCTGGCCACGGCCGCGTCGTAATCTTCTCTAGAGACATATCTTTTCGCCAGTAGATCGTGCGCGCGTTTGAGCGTTAGGGAAGCTTCTTTCAAGTCTGCCTGGGCTTCTTCGGATCGCGCCTTGGCCACAGTGATGTTGGCGGCGGCCTGGTCCATGGTGGCCACCACGTCCTGGTTTTCCAAGCGCGCGATGATCTGCCCTTGCGCCACCCGGCTGCCTTCCTCGACGTCCATCCACTCCAGCCGGCCGGTGGCCTTGGAGGCGACATCGGCCTTGGTTTGAGGGGCCACATAACCGGTCGCGTTGAGCAGGGCGTAGCCTTGAGAGGGATAGGCGAGGACCACTTTGCTCACTTCCACTTCCGTACCGCGACGCCAGCCGCCGCCAATATACAGGTACGCGAGAGCGATGCCCAGCGCCACGGCAGCGATCAGCAGCACTCGGCTAAAGGAGCGGCGCGGTGCCTGGGCAAAGCGTCTGTCGTCTCGTTCGATCCGCAGGCCGCCTAAGTCGTTCGGTTTCAACCTTTTTTCCTAAGCAGACACAGGGATCCCCATCGCCGTTCTCCGCGACTTCTGGACATGCTGGAGTAGTGCTCTCAGACCACTAGGCTCATCCGCGCAGCAGCTCATTGATCGCCGCGCGCACGGTGGCGGCAGAGGCACAAAAAGCGTCGATCTCCACTTCGTTGAGGTAGGGCTCCAGCACCCGCGTGATGCCCTCCCTGCCGACCACCACCGGCACGCTCAGGCACACGTCGTGCACTCCCAGATAACCGTCGATCAAGGTGCTGATCGGCATCGTATGGCGCTTATCAAAAGCGATCGATTCGATGATCAGAGCCGCTGCCATCGCGATCGCATAATTGGTATAGCCTTTGGAACGGAATACCTCAAAGCCGGCATCCACCGCTTGGTCAAACATGCGCCGTCGCGCTTGATTGTCTTCGATGGCCTCACCGCCCGCTTGGGCAAGGCTCAAAGCCGGAAATTGACTCGGCCCATGCTCACCTAAGATGTAAGCGCGCAGATCGTCCGGATGGATCCCAACTTCTGCGGATAACATGGAGCGAAAGCGGGCGGAATCGATCAAAGTGCCCGTGCCCAGCACATGGGAGGGCGGGTAAGCGGATAATTTTATCGCGTAGTAAGTGAGTGCATCCACCGGATTGGTGACGATGATAAGCTTTGCTTGGGGACTGGCTTTGGCCAAGGGTGGGATGAGCTGTTTAAAAAGCTCGGCATTGGCGGGACCGAGCTCGAGCCGCGAGCGCATGTTTTTAGGGGTGCGCCCCGATGCGCACATAACCACGATATCCGAGTCCGCCGTCTCTGGAATGCCACCTGCATCGATGATCATTTGGCGTTCGATAAAAGGCAGCGCGTGCTGCAGATCTTTGGCGTCGCCTATTGCGACTTCCACGCTGCGGTTAACCAGGATCAACTCATCGCAGAGTTCTTTTATCATTACGGTGTAAGCGAGGGTGGAACCCACACGCCCCAGACCGATGATCGAGATCTTCATGTCGCTACGGAGTGAACAGTAGACCCAAGGCGTGATCCTAACGGTGGCGGATAAATATGCAAACTTCTCGCAATTGAGTCGCCACGAGGTGGCCGAGCTGGATTACCGCATCCGGGTGCGCCACGGCCGTTCGGGGATCGCTATCCTGGCACCGCACGGCGGACGCATTGAACGGGGGACCACCCCGATCGCAGATGCCATCGCGGGCCAGGAGCACACGTTCTACTCTTTTGAGGGCATCAAACCAGAGCTTACGCGAAACCACGATTTACACATTACCAGCGACCATTTTGACGAGCCGCGGGCTCTTTTCGCCGTTACCGGAGCACATCGGGTCGTCACCATCCATGGAGCCAAGGGGCTGGAAGCCGCTGTGTACCTCGGCGGCTTGGACACGGCCCTGCGCCGCCGCGTTCTTACGGTGCTAAACGAGGCCGGCTTTGCCACAGCCGATGACCCCAGCCCAACGCGCCAGGGCAGCGGAGCAACCAATATCTGTAACCGCGGACGCACGAACAAGGGGCTGCAGCTCGAGCTGACCTTGGGGCTGCGAAAGCGCCTGTTTCTAGAGCCGGAGGAAGGGAGTTCCTGGCACCCTAGCCCCTTTTTTCACTCCTTTGTGTCGGCCGTGCGCTGGGCGTTGAGCGCTTATGCTTTAACGGGCGTCGCTCCCAACGAGGGAGGAACCCGAACTCGAAAGTCCCAATGACGCGCGTTTGGGAGTAGGAGACAAACCGGCGGCGGGGAGGCCCGCCGGTTGTGTCGCTTAACACGCGTAAGGGCGGGTGGAAGCTGGTAGGGCGGAAGCCCCTGTGGGCGTTCCACCGTATGGGGACGTATCCATTTGGCGGAACCGCTATCGCGTTTCGCTCTACCCTGCTAGCCCCCTGTTCCTCCGTTTGGTGTCCGCCGTACGTTCGTGAAACGTGAGCGCACCGCGGTCTAACCTAACAAATCTGGCTGGGTTGCGCACCGGCCCGGCTCAATGCCACATCGGATCAGACGAAAAGAAACCTACCCCTCCCCAGAGGAAGGGATAGGTTGTCAATGGCAGTTTCCCAAAGCGATCAGCTTCTTGACTACTTGCTAAAACCCCGGCGGTAGGGAAGATGAACCGCCGGCCGCATTCATCGCCGGTTCGCTGGTCGAATACTCCTACTTGCGGAACACATAGGCTGCACCACAATTGAAGCTCCCATCGGGGCAGACAGTGCCCCGTGCTCCGACGAGTGCGCTCTTACCGCGAGCCGACAGGGCGACGGCCCCACCGAAGACGAAGGCGCCTGCATCTGAGGCGATGAGTTTTTGCCGCTCGATCCATTCTGTTCCTTGACGTACAAATACGTAGGCTGCACCGCAACCTACGCCTAAGCCAGCAGGGCAGTCAGCGGTACGGTCCCCGACGAGTGCCACGTTGCCGCGGAGAGCAACGGACCAACCGAAGTCGTCGCCCTCCGTGGCGTCGGAGGCCATGAGTTTTTGCTCCTCGACCCAGCCATCATGTTTCCGCACAAACACATAGGCTGCACCGCAGTCGCTTTCGATGACCGCGACGCAATCCTGGTCAGGGGACCCTATGAGCGCTCGCTCGCCACCTCTTGACAGCGCAACGGACCAACCGAAGCCGAAACCGTCAGGCATGGCGTCGGAGGTCGTGAGTCTTTGCTCCTCCACCCAGTCGCCAACCCTCTGCACAAAGACATAGGCCGTACCACAGAGGAAAGAGCCATTGGCGCAGATTGAACCAGGCGCCCCGATGAGGGCAGTCTTGCCATCCGCCGACAGGGTGACGGATTGACCGAAGTCGTCGAACACTGTGCCGCCGTCCGAAGCAGTAAGCTTCTGCTGCTCGTTCCATGTGCCTCCCTGACGCACAAATACATAGGCCGAGTTAGCCAATGCCGCCCCGATGAGGGCAGTCTTGCCATCCGCCGACAGGGCGACGGCGTCACCGAAGAGGTTGTTAACGGTGGTATCGGAGCCAATGAGCTTCTGCTGCTCAACCCATTTGAGGCCCTTCCGCACAAATACATAGGCCGCGCCGCAGTTAAAGCCTTCGGCACAGCTAGGGTTCGCCCCAATGAGGGCGGTCTTACCATCCGCCGACAGGGCAACGGGCTCACCGAAGCCGTCGAACGCGGTGCCGTCCGAAGCGGTGAGCTTTTGCTGCTCGACCCGTTTGTTTCCCTTGCGCACAAACACATAGGCCGCACCACAAGCCTCGCCCGCGGCGCAATCAGCAAGCGCCGCCCCGATAACCGCCAGCTTGCCGTTGCCCGACAGGGCCACAGACTCCCCAAAGGAGTCACCAGCTGCCGCATCGGAAGCGGTAAGCTTAGCCTGCTCGATAAACGGATCGATGGTGAGGGGATAAATGGCACTGCCCTCATCGACTTCGATCTTGAGCGTACTCCCCGCAAGCCTAAGCCGGGCAGGAAGCTCCCGGCCCCGTGCATCGAGCGCCGTGAGCCCTCGGTAGCGCAGCACGGCCCCGCCTCCGGGGGCGGAAAGGGCCAGCGTATTTCCATCCAGCACCGGTTTGAGAGTGCCCGAGAGATCAAGGGCGAGGGTCAGCGGACCTTCTTGAGATCCCGCAGGCCGTTGCTTGAAGGTAAACCCTTGCTCGAGCCCCAGGGGGCCATTCACGTACCATTCGGTCAAGCCCCCGCGCGGGTATTCCACCCGGTTGGCTTGGGACTTGGGGCTCACCCTTTCAATCGCTCGCAGCCGGGCGCCATAGCCCACCCTCGCTAAGGCAAGCTTAAAGCGCCGCGATCCCGCCACAAGCTCCGGCCCCTGCGGGCCGAACTCGATCGTGTACCCGTGCTTGCGGTTGTCGGCCGCGAGGCCCCGAGCCACGTAGGCGGGCGTGGTAGGCTGCCTCGTCGCGCCCGAGCCGTGCCGAGATCGCCCCCTGGGCGGCGACCGGCAGGCTGAGAAGGCTTAAAGGCGCCTTCTCTTGGGCCGCGGCGCTGGCGTGCTGCGCCAGCGGTAAGAGCAACAAGATAAACAAGGCTAGGAAGAACCGCCACAGGGGGCAAGTAGGCACCGCGGGGGCGGCGCCTGGGGATGCATACACAGGTAGGATAGTTCCCTCCACTCCAACTCTCTGTTACCGGATCACTCATGCGGCCGCCCATGGAGCGGCCGAGACCGCCCTTTTCCCCTGATTACGGGCTCGCCGTTGGCCACCGACCGCTACAGCGGTTGCGGTAGCTCGCGGCATGGGAGAGTTGACGCCGTAGCGCAGGACGATGTCCACCAGCCAGGTCACAAATCCGCGCTGTGGGACCACCGCGCATGCAACAGGTGAATCCCGCCGCAGGAATGGTCAGCCGCGTCAAAAGAAGAGCCGATCACACGATAGGCGGTTCTTCCGGGACGCGTTGATCGGTCGCGGGGTCGTATTCGAACTGAAATGCTTCTACCGTGTCCGCAGCGGTCCGCGCGCTCTCAAAACGCGCGAGGTGGTATAAGGCTTCTCCCTCATTCACCAGCGGCAGATTGGTGCGCCCCACGATAACGCCCGCGGCCGGCGCGCGCACCTCCTCCTCGCGCTCGCCGAAAGGATCAGAGACGATGCCTAGCGGTTGACCGGCCTCGACTTTTGCCCCTAAGCCCGTGGTCGAACGCAGGATCCCACTCTGCGGTGCGCGGATCCATCCGCTGGCGCTTGCCACCAGGGGTTCGAGTTTCGGATCCAAGCTGCGGCGCTGGGGGAGCATGCCCAACTCCCGCATCACGGCGATCACGCCTTTCACTCCGGCTCGGATGGCGATCTCGTCAAAGCGTAAGGCCTCACCTGCCTCGTACACAATGATGGGGATCCCTAACTCCGCCAGCGCCTTGCGCAGCGATCCTTCGAGCAGAGAAGTATTTATCATCACTGGTGCGGGAAAAGCTCGGGCCATACGCGCGGTTTCGGTATCTAATAAATTAGCTCGGATTTGCGCCAGATTCTCGCGGTGGATGGCGCCGGTGTGCAGATCGATGCCGTGGGTGCACACCCCGGCGATCTGCTGTAGGAACACATGCGCTAAGCGAGCCGCCAGCGACCCTTTATCCGAGCCCGGGAAGGAGCGGTTGAGATCCCGGCGGTCGGGTAGATAACGGGACTGGTTGATGAATCCGTAGACGTTGACCACCGGCACCGCGATCACGGTTCCGTGCAGGCGCTCCAACGCTCTTATGTTCACCAAGCGGCGGATAATTTCCACCCCGTTTATCTCATCCCCGTGGATAGCGGCGCAAACGAACAACCGCGGGCCGGGGCGCCGCCCATGCACCACTTGTGCCGGAATACTGAGGTTGGTATGGGTGTAGAGCTCGGGGATTGCGAGCTCGATCAGTTTGCGTTGACCCGGTGCGACGCGGACCCCACCCAGGCAAAACGGCTCTGCCTTCACCCTCAACCGCTGCCTCGGGTCCGGGTGCGGCCTTGGCGGGCGTTTTTTTCGATGAACTCGACGATCATGCCCGCGATGTCTTTCCCAGTCGCCTTCTCGATGCCTTCCAACCCCGGTGAGGAATTGACTTCCATGATCAGCGGGCCATGGTTAGAGCGCAGCAAGTCCACACCGCATACATTCAGACCCATGGTTCTCGCCGCGCGCACGGCTGCGGAACGTTCCTCCGGCGTGATCCGCACCAAGGTCGCGCTGCCCCCGCGGTGCAGATTGGATCGAAAATCGCCCTCTTTGCCCTGGCGTTTCATGGCCGCCACCACTTTGTCACCCACCACCAGGCAGCGGATGTCCGCAGCGCCTGCCTCCTTGATGTATTCCTGCACCAACACGCTGGCTTTAAGCCCCAGAAACGATTGGATGACGCTCTCCGCCGCTTGGCGGGTCTCCGCGAGCACCACGCCGATCCCCTGGGTGCCCGCCAGCAATTTGATCACCACCGGGGCACCCCCCACCATGTCGATGAGATCACCGATGTCGTCGGGCTTGTTGGCGAAGCCGGTGATGGGTAAACCAATACCCTTACGGCAGAACAACTGCAAGGCCCGCAGCTTATCGCGCGAGCGCGTGATGGCCACCGATTCATTGAGCGGATAAACCCCCATCATCTCGAATTGGCGCAGCACGGCAGTGCCGTAAAAGGTCACCGAGGCGCCTATGCGAGGGATCACGGCATCTAAATTGTCGATGGACTCCCCCCGGTAGTGAACCCCGGGGCGATGGGAAGTGATATTCATATAACAACGCAGCACATCCAAGATACGAACTTCGTGACCGCGTTGCTGAGCCGCCTCAACCAAGCGTTGTGTGGAATAGAGCTTAGGATTTCGAGACAGTACAGCGACTTTCATTGGTGCGCAGCGGCGTTCAAAACCTTTTGCGACGGGGATAGCAGTGGCGCAACGACGGTCCACCGACATAAGAGAGGGCGGGATTGATTAGCAATCCTGCTTCGGTTATCGCGGTACGGCCTAACAGCATGCGAAACAACATATCCTCGCGGTTGGTGAGCGTGATCTCAGCGGACCACTCGTGTGGTCCTAATTTTATTCGGGTGCGGATGACGGGCCGCTGCTCTCTGTGGCCTCCGGAATCGCTGACCACACGGGTATCGATGATCGCGGCCGCACACTCGCATTCCAGATCGGTGCGGTGTTGCAAGGGGTGGATCCGGAAACGCACGCGCCTTTGCCCCTGTTCCTCGAATTCTTGTAACTGAAACGCGTGCAAGGCGGAGGTGCGCGCCCCCGTATCGATCTTCGCCTTAATCCCCGGTATGCCTAATTCTGGCAGCTCGACCCATTCTCGCCAGCTTATTTGCACCAGGCGTATACCCCCTTTCACCGTTGTATCGCTACGCACGCCCGGAGAGGCCAGACAACGGCATTCCTAAAAGTCCGCAAATGGTACTTGGAGCGCGCCCGACGTTCAAACTGTGCGCGCTAGAACTACTGGGGGATCCTGTCGCGACCCGAAGCGCAGCCGCTTGCCTGGATTCGATTTATCTGCGGCGCCTACCGGCCGCGACGGCGGGCGCACACCTGACTGGACGGTCTTAAGGTCGGCCAAACACTATGGGGAGGTCAGTGAAACGGTCCGCACCCTTGCGGGCGCTCGCGTGCGGTTACTGGAACACATCGTCCACCACCTCTTCCTGAAGCAACTCCCGCAGGCGTTTTTTCTCTAAATATTCTTCGATGCGCCGCCGCGTAATACCGGAGCCACGTTCGCTGTTTCCTGATAAGACTTTGTTTTTAAGAAAATTAAACTCGACAGCGTAATCGTCGAAAGCGTCTTCCGTGGTCTTTTGAGGGTATGTCTCGTCAACGCTTTTCATTTACTCACCATGGGGGTAGCGATTGGGCCAATTATTTAGACTGCTTGCTTGGACCTGTAAAACGAAAAATTATGATGACCTCGATTAAAGAATTTGATTAATGTGTGCGCTGTGGCAATCTATTCTGAATACCGTTATATACCCATCGAGGGATGGATACGGAACTACTCAAGACGTTCTTGGAGGTGAGCCGCACCCGCCATTTTGGGAAAGCGGCCGGGAATCTTTTTATCACGCAGTCCGCGGTAAGCGCGCGCGTACGTCAACTTGAGGAGGCTGTAGGAGTATCGCTTTTTTCTCGAGCCCGACACCAAATACATCTGACCGCAGCCGGGCAGAAGATGGTCCATCACGCCGAGACGATACTCACGGCCTGGAATCGCGCCCGCCGGGAGTTCGCCCTGGCGGATGAAGGAGGAGGGGAGCTAATCATTGCTGGGCTGCCGAGCCTGTGCGATTTCCTGCTGCAAGATTGGTTGAGGAGGGTATATCGCCATTTTTCTGAGCTTCGTTTGAGCGTAGAGGTTTACGAATCGCAAGAACTGTTGCGTCGTTTGGGAGACGGCACGGTGGACGTGGCGCTGATGTTTGACCCCCCGCGGCTCTATGAAGTGCACTTGGAACGAATCGCCACCATTCCTATGCTTATGGTTTCGACCCGCCCCCGGATCAATGCTGCTGAAGCCATCGCGCGAGGATATATCATGGTCGATTGGGGGGACTCCTTCCGCACCACTCATGCGAAACTGTTCCCTAGCTTTCCAACACCTGCGGTGCGGCTTGACTTAGCCCACGCGGCGCACCAGTTTCTTCTCGAATACGGGGGAGCGGCCTATCTCCCTCAGTCCCTGGTCACACACGATTTACGGCGCAGACGTTTGTATCGAATCACGGATGCCCCGGCTATGGAGCTAAATACCTACGCCGTTTTTCGGGGCTGTGACCAAAAGCAGGGACTCTTGCAGCGATTGTTGACGCTCTTAGGCTCGAAAAAAGAACCCACAGCGGTCTCTCCTTAAGCCCGCGTCGGCCGGTGGTTCAAAGAGCTTACACAGCACTTCGGGCGGGTCAAAGTACGGCAACTGATAGCGCTTCGGGCCAGTAGCGCTCCCGAAGAAAAGCGCGCACCGTGCGAAATGCTGAGCCATCGTAAAGGCTGATACCAGGAAGTTCACCATGGCTTTCAACTTTGGTCGCTGAGCAACCCACAACTAATAGCTGCTTTGTAAGGCCCAACATATCGTCGTGGTTTGGATTCGGTTTTTATCGCTACGCCCTGCGCTTTGTGGGATATGCCACCTAGTCTCTTGCCGCTATCAGGCCTCACCCGGTGGCGACTCTCTTGCCTTTTCTTGGAACGAGGAAGTGAGGTCGCACCAGCCTCGACAGGCGTGTCTAGCGACTCGTTGATTAGCGAGCGCCGGTGTCAAAACAAGAAATAGCGCTGTGCCAGCGGTAACACTTGAGCCGGATCACAAGTCAGCAGTTGTCCATCGGCCCGCACTTGGTAGGTCTGGGCATCGACCTCGATTTGCGGCAGG
>JBOIEE010000122.1:0-6840 GCA_050740975.1 Gammaproteobacteria bacterium
TTCCGGACCGAGATAGCGCGTGATTGACAGCTAACAGGTCCAGTCGTATCTTCCCTCCCGAAAAAAAAGGAAAAAAGGGCGTTCAAAATCCCTATTCTCTCCCTATTCTCAGGACGCCTGGTCATTCCAGTCGATGGCCGCGGCTATTAGCAATTGCAAGTTATCACTCGACACGCTGATGACTATACGTATGAATATTTTGATTCTGTCGTTTTTGATCCATTATTAACTGGCACGGAAAAATCTAATGAGGAAAATTAAAATGAAATTAGTGGGTATCCACTTCGTGCAAGTGGCTCCAAGATGTAGTATGTGGAGGTGGGCGTACACAAGCGCTTGAAGCTGACGGTTCGCGCGCTATACATTGTTGTGCATCCGTTGCGACGTGCCGCGCGCGCGGCCCGCAGCTTAAGCGCTGTCCGTTAGCCCCCAAAAGGAGACGACCATGTCCGCCCTGCACAGTTTGATGATCGGAACCGCGTTCCTTGCTGCTACGTCTGCACAGTATGCGTTTGCGCAAGCACCAAAGACGACTGAATCGAAATCTCTGGACCGCGGAAGGTATCTCGTGAAGATAACCGGTTGTAACGACTGTCACACGCCCGGGTACACTCAGACAGGGGGCAAGGTCCCAGAAAAGCAGTGGTTGACGGGCGACCAACTCGGTTGGCGCGGACCTTGGGGGACGACCTACGCGAGCAATCTGCGGTTATATATGCGGAATCTCTCTGAAGACCAGTGGGTCAAGATAGCGAAGACCGCACAGTTCCGACCGCCGATGCCTTGGTTCGCGCTCCACGACATGAACGAGCAAGACCTTCGCGCCATTTTCAGATTCATTAGATACCTTGGGTCTGCTGGCGAACCTGCACCGGCTTTCGTTCCCTTCGGTCGGGACCCCAAGGGTCCATACGTTCTATTTCCTCAACCACCGAAATGATATTCCGGCTCAGGGCTAACTTGGCGCTCAACACGGACGCGCGGGCGAGCCGCGCGCGCCGGTTAGCTCTGCGTTATGTTTCACATGCCTCCTCACCCATGCGCTAGTCAGCTATGAATAGCATCCGCTACCGAATCGCGAATCCGTGGGGTCTTCACGCTAGATTGTCTTGTTATATCGTTTCCGTGGCGAACACGTGCGCCCAGCATTGGGAGGTAATTGCGACGGTCCGCGGACCTGAAGCGAACGCCAAGAGCATCATGGGTGTGATGATGCTCGGGGGTTGATCGAGGTCAGAGTAAAAACTTGGACTATGAGTAACGCTGATTGATTCGGAGTTTTTACTCTGACCCCGATCTCGCTCCTCGTCTTCGTCCTCCCGCTCGTGACGCGCGGCGTCTACCTCATCTGGCGGTCCGGCAGCTCGGCGCAGCCGGTGGCGCGCCCTAGGCAAGACGAGTTGGAACGGCGCTAGGCGCGCTTCCGCGCCAGGATGGCCTCGGATCTTCACGAGCGGCCGCTCGAGAGCGACCGGCCTGATGTCGAAGTCGTCGCAGCCAGCAGCGAGCGCCTTCTCGCGGTCGCCGTCCATCGCGTGCGCCGTGAGCGCGATGATCGAGATTCCCCGCGTTCCCGGCTCCGCCTTGAGACGTCGCGTCGCCCGGCAGGTTCAGATCCATCAGGACGAGATCCAGTTGCTCCCGGATCGTAAGTCGAAGCTAATCAGTATGGACCTTGCGAGGACGAGGGAACTTAAGGCGAGCCCGTGCACAGATGAACGTCGTGTGTCGGCCTAACGAACGAAAATTAGCGGCCCGCCGAAAACGAAGCCACTGAACCTAACGCAACTCCTATGGCACCGCTTGCCGTACCAGGGCCTGCGGAAACCATGAGCGTGCGGGATGCTGACCGCGAGCAGCGCGCCCCCATGACCGACAACTGTCTCTCCGCTATTGCGCGATAGGCGTGATCTGGTTGGCAACGATCTGCCAGCGCCCTTGCATCTTCACCCAGACGTTGATGAACCGATATGGCCCGCTGCTTTCCTTGCCACTATAGACGACCTTCAGCACAACACGGCCGGTGACCACCGCTGTGTTCCCGAAGACTTGGATCTCTTCGTCCTCGCGGCTGATGGAGTCAAATTGCGTTGCACCGCTTTTGATGTTCTCCATGCGGTCCTTCTTGGTGAGGAATTCGCCACGGCCATTGGTGAAGGTGTAGCCCTCGGCCCAGATTTTGTCCAGCGCCGCCAGATCGCGCTTGGTCAGCGCTTCTGTGTACTCGCGGAACCTGTCTTTCAAGATCTGCTTGTCAGCAGTTGCGGCCGGCTTGGCCACCGGGGCGGACTTCTCCGTCTCCTTCGGCTCCGCAGCCAGGGTCACCGCGGCACAGACCAATAGTACAGTGCACAGAATTCGTCTCAAGGTTGTTTCCTTTCGGGAGAATTCAAGTGAAAAGGGTAAGATTTTCAACCCGATTTCGCCACGGGACATGGCTCGCTGACGTATAAAACGCCCTTTTTCCTCAAAAGTGAAGGTACGGCTGAACCTGCGGGGTGTCAATCACCCGCGTCCTGGACCCAGGACCCGCGTGTTTGACAGCTCACTAGCCCAGCAGTACTGTGCCTCTTGAGGAAAAAAGGGCGTTCACTTTCCTTTTGCCGTTTACTTTCCTTATGCGCCGGTAGATCCCAGGCGCAGGGATTTTACGTCCGGTTAGCCCGGGGTAACATGTTTCCCCTTTAGCGAGCTTTGGTTATTGAGCCGAAAAGTCCGCCGGCGATGGCGGGGATGGAGAAGGACATGAGTCACTGGCTGGAGACCCTTCCGATAACAGGGATGGCGCTCGTGGTTTTCGCGGCTACCTACCTGGTCACCGGTGGCATCTACTGGGTCGTAATAGCCCTCGCGAGCGGCGACCGGGGGCGCGCGTTCAAAGCCGTATCGCCCGGCATGCTGCCCCCGCTCGGCATCATCTTCGGCCTGCTCGCCGGGTTTCTCGCCGCCCAGGTCTGGAGCGATTCCGACCGGGCCCAGACCGCAGTTAACCACGAGGCCAGCGCCCTGCGCGCCGTGGTCCTCCTGGTTGAGAGCTTCCCGGGAGAGCCCGAAACGCGCATGCGCGCCCTGCTGCGTCGCCATGTCGATGAAGTCGCCATGCAGGAATGGCCGACCATGGCCTGGCACCACGCTGCGCTGACGATGATCCCGCCCCGGCTGGACGAAGCGCTGCAGTTGGCCCTCGCCCTGAGCCCCCGAGGGCACGGCCAGGTGGCGGCGCAACAGGAGATCGTCGCCGCGTTGCAAAACGCCCTCGATGCGCGCCGGCAGCGCATTATCGTCAGCCGATCAACGGTCAACGGGATCAAGTGGACATGCTTACTTCTGCAGGCCGTCGTCACCTTGCTTGCGATCGCCATGGTCCACAGTGAAAACCGAGTGACCGCAGCCATCGCGATGGCGATTTTCGCGACAGCGGTGGCCGTCTCCGTGGTGCTGATCGCCTCCCACAGCGGACCCTTCAACGGGGCGATCTCCGTCGGGCCTGATCTGCTGCTGCAGGTCAGGCCGGAGGAGCGCATAGCAGGCTCTAGCCCCTAGGGAGCTCGGCACGATGCGCCTATGCTTCCATCCGACCGCCCTGTTCTCGGTTCGGCGCGTAACGGGGCGCCGGCATGACGACATGCCGCACTCCGCGCGCGAGCTCATCACGTTGTGACGCCGATTAGCGCCGAAGCGGCTGTTGAGCGCATCGCACCCGGATCGCGCGTGTACGTCGCCGCCAAGGGCGGGACGCCCGTGGCGTTGCTCGATGCGCTGGCTCGCCGGGGCACGCCGGACGTCGAGCTGTTCTACTTTTTGCTCGACGGAATCAGCGCGGCCGAGCTCATCGCGCGGGCCCCGCAGATCAAGCATCGTCCGCTCTACGTCGGCGAGTCGCTCGCGCGCCAGGCAGTCGGGGATTCAGTGAGCTACGTGCCGCTGTCGCTCCCCGAGGCGTGCGCGCTTGTCGCGAGCAGTCGGCTCGCGTTCGATGCGGCGATGGTGGCGACCAGTTTGCCGGATGCACAAGGACTGGTGAGTCTCGGCACCGCCGTCGGCATGACCCCGGCGGTGCTGCGGCGCGTGCCGCTCGCGATCGCCGAGCAAGTGCCGGCAATGCCCGTCACGGCGGGCGACACCTTGTGGCCGGCCGATGCCTTCTCGGTCAGCGTCCTCTCCGATCGCGCCCTGCCCGAGTTCCGGCACCAGCGCGACGATGCACGCTCCGGACGCATCGGCCGTTACGTCTCGCGGCTCGTCGAGGATGGGGCCACCCTCCAGGTCGGTCCTGGCCGCGTTCCCAACGGCGCGCTGCGATTCCTGACCGAGCGGCATGATCTGCGGATCCTCACCGACCTCCTGTCCGAAGAGCTCTCCGCTCTAGTCGAGTCCGGGGCCGTGCGCGCCGACCCAGGCGGCGCGCTCTCGCCTGGCGCGGATCCCGACGTGATGGCGAGCTTCTGTACCGGAACGGCGCAGCTCTTTCGGCGCCTGAATCGAAACCCGCGATATACCTTCTGGCCCATCGAGGTCGTGACGGACGAGGCGCGCCTTCACGCGCGGTCGCGCATGGTGTCGATCACGCAGGCATTGGCGATCGATCTGACCGGCCAGGCCTGCTGCGATCGGATCGGCGAGACCCTGTTCGGCGGGCTTGGGAGTCAACCGGAGTTCATGCAGGCCGCTGCGCGGGCCCGGGCAGGGAAGCCGATCCTCTGCCTCTACGCGACCGATAACTCGGGGACGTCGAGGGTGCGGCCGGCCCTCGGCGCCGGTGAAGCGGTGGCGATCCCGCGCTCGAATGTGCACTTCGTGGTTACCGAGTTCGGCATCGCCTATCTCCATGGGAAATCGATCGAGGAACGCGCGCTCGCCCTGATCGAGATCGCTCACCCCGATCACCGGCCCTGGCTCCTCGATGAGGCCCGGGCGCAGGGGCTGGTTGCGGCCAGCTACGGGAAAGTAAACCGTGATGCGTATGAGGTCGAAGACGAGCGTCGGGTCCGATCGAAGGGTGGCGCCCCGGTGACGCTGCGTCCCGCGAGGCTCTCGGACGTACCCTCGCTACAACGACTTTTCCATCGCTGCTCCAGCGAGGATATCTATCTTCGCTTCTTCCGCTACCTGCGCTCGCTATCCGTTGAGGAGGCGGTGCGGCTCTGCACGGGCAGCCAGGGTCTCGATGTCGTGTTCGTCGCCGTCGTCGGGGAGCGAGAGTCCGAGCGCCTCGTCGCAAGCGCATGCTTGTTCGGCGAGGCGACAACGCAGCTCGCCGAGGTGGGCTATCTCGTCGACCCCGAATGGCAGGGCGGGGGTCTCGGCCGCGAGCTCCAAACGCTGCTGATAGCCAAGGCGCGCGCGCTCGGCTTTCGCGGGCTCCGCGCTCAAGTGTTTGCCCACAACGCTAAAATGATCCGGCTTGCGAAATCCAGCGGGCTGAAGATCAGCGTGGAGCGGGATCGCGAAACCTGCGAGATCCTCATGACCTCGTGATGTCGCAGGCTCCATTGTGGGAAATGTGAACCGCAGCCTGAGAGGCTGGGCGAACTATTTCCCCTATCGGAACTCAAGTCAGGCGATGAGCAAGGTCAGGCAGCATGCGGAAGCCCGGTTGCGAACTCACTTGATGAAACGCCACAAGGTCAAGGACAGGAAAGCGGCCGGGCTGGCGTTCGACGCATGCCTTGGCATGAAGGACATCGGAAAGCCGTGTGCGGGAAAACCGCATGCACGGTTTGATGAGGGAGGGCAGGCGAGAGCCTGTTCTCTACTCTACCGAAGCCAAAGCGTAGGCTTTGCGGGCAAAACCCCGGATGGCCTGCGCTACTGCCTCACCGTGCGTGTGGTGCACGGCGTGGCCGGCATTGGCAAAGACAGCAAGCTCTGCGTTTGGGGCTTCGTTGATAAGCTTTAGCGCATGGTGCTGCGCGGGTACGACGTTGTCGGAATCGCCGCTGATTAAGAGCAGCGGCTGATCGATGCTGCGGTAGCGCGCCCGAATGGTTCGTAAGTAATCGCTCAAGCCTCTAACATCCTGGGCATTGTTGAGAAAAGTCTCGGGGCGCAAGGCGAGAACTGCGGCGGTGCGTGTGATATGGCCGGGCCTAGTGGGACTGGGCGAAAACACCCGGGTCGTAACCCGATTCAGCAGACCCCGCCCTAAGGGATACAGCACCGTATGCGCCACCAGAGAGCCCACCAGCGGCGTTCCAGCAACGTGATGTAACCAATGCACCCCGCCTTCCCAAGGATGGGTTACGCCGGCGATCAATACCGCTCCGGCGAGATCACGCGGGTAGTCGAGCATGTAGGAAAGCACCACCGCGCCACTCCAGGAATGTCCCACCAGGATCGGGCGCATGATGCCTAACTTATGGAGCGCCTCGTGGAGCACGCGTGCCTGTTTGCCCGGATCCATCCATGGCCCCGGCGGGCGGACGCTGTAACCGAAACCTGGCCGGTCAAATGCGATCACCCGGTGTGAACGGCTGAGGCTGGGAAGAATGCTGGTGAATTCCCGCAGGGTAGAGCTGGCCCCGTGCACCAGCACGAGTGCCAGCCCTTCACCCTGAGAAAGATAATGCACCCGTACCCCGTCTACTTCCAAGAAGTCGCCGAGCGGCGGGTAGGCCGACTCCGCGCGTTTAATCCCGGCGCGGGTGAACGCGCTCAAGGTCGCGACAGAGGCAAGCGCGAGGGCAAGGATGAAAAGCACAGGTCGCAACAAACTAGTGGTCAGTCAACTTTATAACGATGAATGCGTGTATGCCTTAGGTCGATAGGGGTCGGGAAAGGCTTACGCCCTCCCCGCCCTCCGAACCGTACGTGCGGTTTTCCCGCATACGGCTCTCCAGT
>JBOIEE010000123.1:0-3898 GCA_050740975.1 Gammaproteobacteria bacterium
GTCACGCAGTTTTTCACTAGCGACTCGGATGCGCTGCTTGTGTGCCGCTTCGAAATTACGGCCTCCGAGATCGCCCGTTAGTTTGAAATCGAGAACTACAAGGCGTTTGAGCGATGACGGCGTTGAGAAGCCGCCGGGTTCCTCGTCAGGAGATGCAATGGCCGTCCCTATGGTCAAAGTGACGACAAGCAAGCTTAACGCGAGATTGATGCTAAAGACTGAGGACATAGATTCTCCAAGATTCTCCTTTGGGTGAGGTGCAGCGCCAACCTTTCTCCTTAGAGGCCAAACCAACGCTTCGCAATCTTGATACTATTCGATACAGATGCGCCCCAGACATTATGACAGAGGCTTAGCTCGAAGACGAACCGGGCCATCGTCGTAAACGGCAGTACACCGAGAAGCCTATTGAGCGCATTGTCGAGCAGACCCTCTACAGCATCCCCGAGCAAGCCACCCACTGGAGAACCCACCAATGGCCAAGCACACGGGGTAAGCCACACCACACCGTGCGCCGGATCTTGAACGCGCACGAGCTCAAGTCAAGCCTCATCTGGTGCCCGCCTTCAAGCGCTCTCGGGATAAAGTTCATGGTAATCAATGAGGGGCGGGTGCCGCGCTTCCAACATCACCGGTGCGGTCCTGAACATCGACGGGGGCTTTGACGCTTGAGGATAGGCGGCGCTCGAAGCAAAGAGCTCAGTTGTTTGACTTTGTGTTTTCGATAAGGAGGTAACAGATGAACCACACGCAAGCGGTCCGACTCACGGAAACGGATCTCTTCACACCCTTGCGGCTCGGGCCGTACCTGCTGCCCAACCGCATCGTGATGGCGCCCTTAACCCGCAATCGCGCAGGACCGGGCAATGTCCCCCAGGCGATGAACGCACGCTACTACGCCCAGCGCTCCTCGGCGGGGCTCATCATCACCGAGGCCACGCAGATCTCACCCCAGGGCGTGGGCTACCCGGATACCCCGGGGATCCACAACGCGGCGCAGGTGGAAGGTTGGAAGCAGGTGACCCAGGCCGTGCATGAGCGGGGTGGCCGCATCTTTCTGCAGCTCTGGCACGTGGGCCGGATCTCCCATCCCTCTTTGCAACCCGACGGGGCATTGCCGGTAGCCCCCTCGGCGATCCGGCCGGCGGGTGAGGCCTACACGTACGAGGGACTGAAACCCTTTGTGACGCCGCGCGCCCTCGCGCTCGATGAGATCCCGGGCGTTGTCGATCAGTACCGCACCGCCGCTCGATACGCCCTTGCGGCCGGCTTCGACGGGGCCGAGATCCACACGGCCAACGGGTATCTCATCGATCAGTTTCTGCGCGATGGCACCAATCACCGCACCGACCGCTACGGGGGTTCGCTCGCGAACCGGGTCTGGTTTCTGTTAGCAGTGACCGAGGCGGTCACCGAGGTCTGGGGCACCGATCGGGTGGGCGTGCGGCTATCCCCGGTCGGGCGGTTCAACGATATGACCGACTCCGATCCCGAGACCACGTTCAACTACGTGGCGGAGCAGCTCGGTCGCTTTGGGCTTGCGTACCTACACGTGGTCGAGGGCGACGAGGGCAGCGAGTCTCCCCGAGGGGAGACCCTAGAGTTGGCAGCCGCGTTTGACTTCAAGCAACTGCGCTCGAGCTTCTCAGGCTTGTACATGGCCAACTTCGGCTACACCTATGCGAGTGCCACCGCGGCACTGCGAGCGGGTCGCGCCGATCTCGTCTCTTTCGGCAAGCTGTTTCTCGCCAACCCTGATCTGCCGGAGCGGTTCGCCACAGGCGCACCTTTGAACGAACCCGACCATGCCACCTTCTACGGTGGCGGAGAGCGGGGCTATACGGACTATCCCGCGCTTGCGCAACTGCAGCCGTCGCGCTTAGCGGCGCACCTCGCATGAGGGGTCGTGGCAGAAGGCGAGATGGAACTCCTTGAGCACCGCCGGGTGACGGCGTCGCCCCGCAGCTGGCCCGCCGCACACCCGGCATCGCTTCTCAAATCCAGGCCGTCCCGGATCGAAGCTGCTCACCCCTTCTGCCCCGCCGACTCGCGCGAAGGGTACTTCGAAGGCTTAGCAGAGCTCGCCCGCGACGGCCGGCCTGAGCGCTGGTTGCCCGCAGAGGATGGCCATGGTCGGCGTGCCTCTGTTACCATTGGGGAGCCATTTCGGCTTGCCGAGCGGCAGCGCTTCCTGAAGGCAATACCGGGAGGATTTGGCTCAGGTTACGGTGGCTGATCGAGCGGGCGCTAAGGAGTACCGATATGATTGCCGGGAGCCTGGCGGAATTCGAGCGCTTGTCTGAACTCGCGCCTTGCGCCTTCGTCCTTTTCGAACCTCATGGCAGGATTGTTCTGGCCAACGCCGGGAGCGAGGAGCTTTTCGGATGTCCGCGGGAGGAATTGCTCGGCTTGACTATCGACGTTCTTTTGCCAGCACTCTCGCACATACCCTCCCGAGACGCTCGGCAAAGCCACCCTGATCCGGTCCAGCTCCCTGGGAGCGCTCTGGAGCCCGATCGGCACCTCTACGCGCGGCGCAAGAACGGGAGCGAGCTCGCCGTGGCAGTTTCTTTGAATCGGGTTAAGCTCGACACAAAGGCACTCCTCCTCGCCCTGATCTGTCGCAGCACCGAGCGCAGCGAGGTAGAAGAGAGCATGCTCCATATCGCCAAAGGAGTTTCCGCCGCGACGGGTGAAACGTTCTTTCGTTCCTTGGTTGAGCATCTTGCCAGATCCCTGGAAGCCGATCACGCCTTCATCGGGGAGCTCATGGAAAACAAACTCGAGCGGGTAAGGACGATCGCCGTATACGCGCACGGCCAAATCGTGGACAACTTTGAATACGGTTTAACGCACACCCCTTGCAGACAGGTGGTGAGCCAGAGTATGTGCTCGTACCCGAGCGGCGTGCAGCAATTGTTTCCCAAGGATCGCTTGTTGGCAGACATGAAGGTTGAAGGCTATGTGGGAACACCACTTTTTGATTCGAGCGGACGTGCCCTGGGCCTGATGGTGGTGCTCTATAGCCGCCCGATCGCCGGCGCAGGCGATGGAAGCGCTGACTCGCCACCACTGGCCGGGCAATGTGCGCGAGCTGCAGAACGTGATCGAGCGCGCCGTGATCCTGTCCACCGACGGGGTGCTGCGCGTGCCGCTGCCCGAATTGGAACCTGCGCCTAGAGAATCCTCAGTGGGGCCCTCGGGGTTGAAAACGCTCGAAGAGGTCGAGCGCGATCACATCGTTCAAGCCTTGCGGGAAACCGGCTGGGTGATCGGCGGGGCTGAGGGAGCGGCCGAACGACTGGGCCTCAAGCGAAGCACCTTGCGCTCCCGCATGGAAAAGCTCGGGATCTCGCGCGAGAGGCGGTGACGACATATCGCTCCCATTCCGAAATAGCGCCGCCACTTTCCTTAGTCCTTCCCGCAGCATATTCATTGCACGACCTCAAGAGCAAAGCTAAGTGATTGATCCGGCACGGTCCTTCCGATTCGACCTGGCGTGGTACGATTGTTGACTTTCGTAAAGACAGGCGAGCAGCGTTCCAGAGAGGCGCAACCCGCATCGGTCAGCGCCAGTAAGGCGATTTGGTTTCGAGCGGGTGGGTTAAAAAGCTAAATTCCGACAATCTCAGGTTTCAAAATTCAAGAGGAGATCAAGCATGAAAGCAATTGTTTTGACCGCGCTTGGGTTCATACTGACGTCGGGCATGCACGTGCAGGGCGCTAATGAGACAGTCGGCAGCAGTCCATGGGGGCCGAATGACGAGATTGCCCTATCGAGTGAATGCGCAAGCTCTTCAGCGGTCAATCAGGAATTGAGAGGATTTCAATGGCGATCGAACTTAACCACACAGTAGTGCCGGCGCGCGACAAAGTCGCGTCGGCGAAATTTTTCGCA
>JBOIEE010000124.1:0-7662 GCA_050740975.1 Gammaproteobacteria bacterium
TGGCGCAGAAGATGCGCGAACTCACCCGCAACGTGCGCTTGGTCTTCGACTACCTGCGGATGACAAAAAACACGTGCGCCCCTACCTATGCTTGACTGGGCGGGCGGAGAACAAATTTGCCTTGCCAAGCAAAAGCCAAAGGCTGTAAAAAGCTGCAAAGGCATGGTTCTGATCGAACCCGAAATACAGGCGATGGCGGTTATTATGGAAAAACAGATCCCACTCTGTGTCGATCTCGATGGGACCCTCATAAGAACGGATCTCTTTTACGAGTCCTTTTTCGCCATGCTTAAGCTAAACGCTCTGCTGGCACTGAAGTGTGTGGTCTGGATTTTTAAAGGGAAAGCTTATGTCAAACACCAGATGGCAAAGCGGGTCCCAATACACCCCGAGCGATTGCCGTATCAAAAAGGGTTCCTTCAGTTCTTAAGAGACCAACGTGCACAGGATCGCTCATTGGTCCTATGCACGGCTTCCCATGAAAAATACGCGAGTCAGATTGCCGCTCATCTGGAGCTGTTTGATAAGGTCATCGCGAGCGACGGACAAATCAATATGGGAGGGAAAAACAAGCGTGCTCTGCTTGTGTCTCAATATGGCGAGGGCGGTTTTGATTATGCTGGGAATTCGGCGGCGGATCTGGAGATTTGGCCGTATGCAAGAAACGCTATTCTGGTGAATCCTACACCGCGGGTGGAGCGCGCGATGAAGCGTGCTGCCCGCATAGCGTATGTCTTCAAGGACAACGCGCCCAGCTGGCGAGACTACCGGCGATTATTCCGTTTGCACCAATGGTTGAAAAATGTGTTGCTCTTCGTTCCAGTGGTGGCGGCGCACCGGATGAACGATTTTGATCTGCTCGCTGACGCATTCATGGCATTTGTCGCCTTCTCTTTGTGCGCCTCCAGCGTCTACATCCTAAACGATCTATTGGATCTGGATCTGGACCGAAAGCATCCGCGAAAGCGAGGTAGGCCTCTGGCCAAAGGAGCGTTCCCCATCGCTGGGGCCACGATGCTTATTCCAACGCTGTTACTTGCGGCGCTGGCGTTGTCGCTCGCTTTACCTTACCAGTTTTTAGGCGTTCTGGTGCTTTATTGCCTGGCAACGATGACCTATTCCTTGTGGTTAAAGAGAAAAATGATGCTCGACGTATTGCTGCTTGCCGGGCTCTACACGCTGCGGATCATCGCTGGTTCGGCAGCCACTTCGATATCGCCATCGTTCTGGCTGCTGGCGTTTTCGATGTTCCTGTTCTTGAGCTTGGCGCAGCTTAAACGGTATTCCGAGCTCATCGGGAGGCTTGGATCGGACGAGAAGTTTATTCCAGGACGCGCCTATCAACATGCCGATCTGCCCATCCTTCATAGCCTCGGCACATCGAGTGGTTACATATCCGTGCTGGTGCTCGCGTTATATGTCAACGCCGACGATGTTTCCAGGCATCATGTGCACCCGGAGTTGATCTGGTTGCTTTGCCCGCTACTTTTGTATTGGATGAGCCGTGTATGGATTATCGCGGGCCGGGGGAATATGCACGATGATCCAGTGGTGTTCGCGTTTCGGGATACGCCGAGTCGATGGGTCGGTGTGGTGGCCGCTATAATCGTTTGGCTCGCCACCTGAGCGAACGGGGAGAAAGGCAACTCGCAGTTTGCTTTTTCGGAAAAAATGCGAAAGGAAGCCCGCTTTCCTTTTGGAGTTGCCACTGAGATATGATTGGGTTAGAGCCTGGAATCGGTTCAAGGATTGAGCGCGATTAACAACTATGAGAGCAAATCTGTTGTTTCTGATCGTGTGCAGCGTTGCATTGTCGGCGCTGGCGCAATTGCTGCTGAAGCTCGGTATGTCCAATCCTCATATACAACAAGCCGTAGAAAAGGGTGGTTCTTTGCCCGCCCTCTGGGCGGCTGCTTCGAATGCCAAGGTCATTGGGGGCCTGGGTCTATATGCACTCGGTGCGGTGCTATGGCTGCTGGTGCTGGCTAAAGCCGATCTCAGCTTTGCCTATCCGTTTGTGGGATTAGGGTTCATCATAACGATGGCCTTTGGTGTTTGGGTGTTGCATGAGCCCATAGGCATTTCCCGATCTTTGGGCGCGACTCTAGTCGTCATCGGCGTGTATTTGGTCGCGCGATCGTGATCGAGCGGGCGGCTGTGCGCACAAGCACGCTCCGGCCTGACCTGGTCTTGGCGCTGACGCTTTCTGTGCTGGCGGCGCTGGGTGCGCTTCATGCGATGGAGCGTTTGGGGGGACTTAGCAAGGATACGTGGTTTCAATCCGACCAGTGGCGTGTGTACGAGAACATGACCAGCGCCAGTAGCGATCATTACCGCAGCAAAGTGCACCCTCTGTTTTCGCTCACGAGTTTAGTCGCGGTCAAAGCGCTCGAAAAAGCGGGAGGGTTTACGGCGCTGCAAGCGGTGCACGTGGTATTAGTTAGTGTCGTCTTTCTGTGGACGATGGCGTTTTTTGCCTTGTTGCGGGTTTTGGGTTTGCTCCGTTTGGATGCGGCAGTATTTACGGGGCAGGCCTGGTCGGTGCGGCGAGCCTATTCTGGTTTACCGTCCCTGAAACCTACTCCTTTGGTTCCTTGAGTATTCTCCTCGCGCTGCTCGTGGTTGGCCTGTCGGAATACCGTGCATTGGGCGAGCGCTGGTATCTGTTAACAAGCGCCGCCACCCTGAGCATGACCGTGACCAATTGGATGGTCGGCGTGATCGGGGTTTTTAACCGGTTTGCTTGGCGCAAAGCCGTGCAGATCTCGGTCAATGCGTTTGCATTGGTGAGCGCGCTGTGGATCCTACAAAAGCTCTTCGTTCCATCGGCGGAGTTCATAAATGTTGCTGAAGAACCCAAATACATGCACCTGCGATCTGCAGGAAACCTACTGCAAAAAATGCAGGCGTTTTTTAGCCATAGCATGGTGATGCCCCCAATAGGGTCCGGTACCAAAAGTGACCCGCCTTGGGCGATCCTCAGCGTGCAGCGCTCGACGCTCTGGTCCGGTGGGCCTCTCGGCAAAACAGCGGCCGGGTTGTGGTTGGGGCTGCTCGGATTTGGGCTTTGGGGTCTGTTTAAAAGCAGCACGCAACGGCCGCTGCGCAGGGTGATCGGACTTACCTTGCTGGGCCAGTTAGCCTTGCACCTTTTATACGGCGAGGAAACCTTTCTCTACTCGCTGCACTACCTACCTTTACTGGTGTTGGTAGCCGCTTGCGGCGCGCTCACACGCGCGCGCCCGTTAGTGCTGTTTTTGGCGGTGGCTTTAGTCGTGACTGCAGGGGCAAATAACACGTCACGATTTGACGAGGCGCTGGCGCGGCGTGATGAGCTGCGCACACAACGTGAACAGGTAAAGAACCAGATGTTGTCGCGCCCCCATGATCCGTGGCCGCGCAGCCAGGGCCATGTCGTGCTAGCGCCCCCGGGGAGTGAGACGAAGGACAAGTCCTATCACGAGCCGGGCGGAAGTTTCAGCCCACGGGTGGGTAGTTTTGGGGTCTCGGTCTTGGCGTGGGACGACAACGGCCGCCTTCTCGCGTCGAGCGATGATATCTCTGGGGCCGAGATCGAGCAGTCTTTCCAATGGCAAAAGGAAAAGCATGCAGACCTGCCCGCCATCAGCACCCAGACACCCTATTATCAAATGCGCTGGTCCTTGTCCAAAGGGGAGCACTGGAGGCTCGACCTGGAGCCCAGGCAAGGACCGGTGGAGGAGTTGTCGCTGATGGTTCGCAGCGTGGGGCCGGCCGGCGGACCGATCGGTACGTTAAAATGGGAGGGAAGCCGTCTGGTAGTGAATGATCGCTGGCTGTTGACGCTGGACCCGGCACCTACCGCGGTATGCTTGGGCGAAGAAACGCGGCCTGACGGGCTGCGCGCCTGTTCACCAAAGCGTGCCTGGGGCAGCGAGAACGGTTGGGGTTACGCGCACCTGAGGCTGGCGCGAGCACCGCGCTTTCAGCTGCACATTGCCGATCCCTCTGCCGTGCATCCCCCCAAAAGGCGCTACGCCACCCGCGCCTCGCTGACGCTATCGCTGCCCGAGCCTCGTTTCCAGGAGGCACTAAATGCCCAAGTCGCTCATCTCATGATGAGCTTGGTGGGTGGCGAAACGCGTTCTAGCGATCCCGTAAACACCCCTATTGCCTGGCAACGCACCGGGGCTTATATCATCACCGCGCTAGCACGAGCCGGACGGCTGGATGTAGCCAGAGATCTGGCTCGCTATCTGGCGGAGCACGATTTCTACGGTGGGTTCGGTGCGGAGGCCGATGCACCGGGTTTGGGGATTTGGGCCCTGAAGGAGGTGGCTTCCCTGCAGCAGGATCCCGAGTTTGTGGAATGGCTTTGGCCGCACGTCTCACGCAAGGCTGCGCTAATCGAAGAGATGCGGAGCGCGAGGCGCCCAATCAAGCGGAAGGGTGCGACCTCGATTGTGCCCCGCGTACGGCATCGAGATAGCGAGCTGGTCGTGGAACCCGCCCGCGATGGTCTTATTATGGGACGGATGGATTACCAGCGCCCGGTGCTTTATGTCAATGCCGTGAGTTATAGCGGTTTGCTGGGCGCCGCCTGGTTTGCCGAGCGCATGGAGCAACACGCACACGCCGAGCGCTGGCGCCGGCAGGCAGAAGCTTTGAGAGTCGCATGGGAGCGTTACTTTGGAGCGCGTGGGATAGAAGAAACAAACGACCGTACTTACATCAGCGCCCTTTGGCCGACGGGAATTGCGGACCGGAGCAAAGACACCTTGCGCCAGGTGCTTGACAACCGTTGGCAGAAACGACGCGATGAGCGGGGAGGATTTCGAGGACAACGGCCGCTTTGGACCTATTTCGAGATCGCAGAAGCGCATCAACGGCTTTATCTGAACCAGTTGGATCCCTTATGGGATACGCTTGACTGGTTCTGGGCTAACCAAAGCTCGCACGGTCTCTACACCTGGTGGGAGGGCGACGACGAAGGTAACACCTTTTTTGGGTGGCATGCGGTGCGGGGCTGGGTAAAGCCACCCTACGTGACACCCCACTATTGGGCTAATGCAGAGATGCTCCTGTTGCAGATCGAGATGTTGGCATACTGGCACGACACCGCCAACCGTCCTATCCTGGTGATCGGAGGTGGGATTCCGAGGGCATGGTTGAGTGAAGACATGCGGGTGGCCGGCCTATCAACGCCGTTCGGTACGCTGGATTGGGTCTGGACGGGCGGACGATTGGTGGCAACGATTCATGGACCCCCCGCTGACATCGACCTTCGGCTTGGTACGGCGTTTCCCAGTGACAGCCGGCCCGAGCTGAGGTTTAGCGGTTCCAGTACTCGGTCTACCATTGTGAAGTCCTAGGGAAGAAGCTCAGCGCAAATGCAAGTTAAGCGGCGCCAATTCATTAGGCTTGCCGTGCTAGGCGGTTTAGGAACCGCAATCCTCGCTCTATCTGCGGGTGGGTCCTATCCGAAGCTGCGCATGCTTTTTCAGCAACGCCTCAGGGAAACCGGACTATTTCCGAAAGCCTGGACAGAGCTGGGCCCACTCGGCAGGACAGATCTCGAAACACTGCTCGCGGCGAGCAAGGCCATCGTCGCGCTCGACGGCATCGAATGGGCCCATTATGCCGCCTATTTTCAGTGGCGCGCTAGGGAATTGCGCGGATATAAGCAACTTTATGAACAGCTTGCGCACTGGCTAGATCAAAGTGCGAGCCGAAGCTGTGGTCACAGTTTTCTTGCGTGCGACGGAAAACAGCAGCGCCGAGTTGTGGAGGGTGTGATGCGTTATCGAGGAAACTGGATAGGCCATCTGTGGATGCCTTTGTTTGAGCGCCAGTACTTTCTTTTCGACCGCTACTTTGTGCAGGAGCTGTTTACCTTGTTTGCGCGAACCGACCTTTGGCGAAAACTTGGCTACGACTCTTGGCCAGGCGTGCTGCCGCAGAGCGATCCCGTGTCGTAAGCGGAAATGGCCGAGCGCCTTCAAGATGACGAAAGCACCGTGGCTATTGTGGGCTCTGGCGTTGCTGCAACCACGGTTGCTTATCTGCTAACCCAAAAAGGACACGACGTAGTTCTATTCGAGAAAGGGCCCGACTATCCCTATCCGCACGCTCCCCAGTTCGAGGAGCGCGTGAGCTATTTATATATGAATCCAGCATATAAGCTTGCGCCGGACATAAGGCGTGTAACGTGGTCGGGTGATTATCACCACGACCTTGATCAGGAACGAGGAATGGTGGTTGGCGGTAGCGCGACTCATTGGCTTGGCATCGCGCTGCGGATGCATCCGACCGATTTCAGGACGCACAGCGCTTACGGTTTCGGTGATGACTGGCCTATCACTTACGGAATCCTGGAACCCTACTACTGTAAAGCCGAGTCGCTTCTTAGCATTTCAGGCACCGACGCGGACAATCCGTTCGCCCCGCCGCGGACCCACCCTTATCCCTTGCCCCCATTCGATTTGACGGCAAGTGATCGCGAGCTCGCGGCCCGATTACAGCGAGCGGGTATCACGCTACACACAACCCCGCAAGCACGCACTCGCCTTGCGCGTGATGGGCGCCCGGCTTGCCAAAACTTCGGTGAATGCGGGGTCTGCCCGATTGGAGCCAGGTATTCGCCAAATCACCATCTAGCGCGCGCCCAGGCGACCGGTCTGTGCCGGGTGATCCCCAACACGTCGGTCAGGCGGATCATCACAGACCAGTCAAGTCGCGCACGTGTTGTGCTGTATCGGAACAACGAATCGACGACGGATCTCGAGCATGCAGCCAAAGTGGTCGTTGTGGCAGCGGGGGCGATCGAATCGGCAAGGCTTTTGTTGCTTTCGAGTAACGCCCAGAACCCCAATGGGCTCGGAAACCAGGGCGCACAAGTGGGGCAAAGTCTGGTGTTCCATCACTTATGGGAGACATCGCTGCGCTATCGCGAAAAGGTCTACGCCGGACGCTTGGGAGCGGTGACAGGTCAGTGCCATCAGTTCTCCGATATGCCGGAACGCGGTAGACACGGGGGTATCAAAGTAGAATTTTCTTCGCATTATCCCGGTCCCGGGAACGGTATATCGGAAAAGCGCTCTCTCGCGAGAGAAACCTCCGGGGAAGACATGATCAAGGCTTTCTCCTCCATTCCATACCTCCGTGGTCTCATCCTACATGCAGAATCTGTAACCAGCCCTAACAAGTACGTAGGTTTGTCGGAAGAACGCGATCGCTTCGGAGATCCGTTCGCCCACGTCCACTACGAATCGGCCACGTTCGACGAGGCGACCTATGCGTTTGCGAAACGTCTGTGCGAACGCTTCGCAATCGCCACAAACGGCGAGATCGTCGCTCTGGACGAAATCGATCAATACAGCTCGGGTGCCCACCATATGGGTGGCTGCCGCATGGGCGGATCCGCTAGGGACAGCGTGGTAGATAGCTTCGGCAAGCTACATGGGTGCCCTAACCTTTACCTTGTGGGATCAAGCGTTTTTGCTGGCAGTTCGGGGTCTGTTAATCCGACACTCACTCTAGTCGCTCTTGCGATCCGTACCAGCGAGCATCTCCTTACGCGGCTTGTGTAGGCGATCCCTTGTGGTTCGCAAGCCTGTGTCACCGCTAGGCTCAGATGTCCAGGTCCGCGCTTGGCTTTGGCGAAAAGTATCGACTTGATGCTAG
>JBOIEE010000125.1:0-5627 GCA_050740975.1 Gammaproteobacteria bacterium
AGATCGGCGAGCTCAACAGCGCCGCTCGCGGGATCGCAAGCGGCGACTTAAACCAGCGTGTGGAAACCAGCGGTATCGTCGGCATCGTTGAAATCGGGATCCTGGCCGCATCGTTTAACGAAATGACTAGACAGCTCAAGGAATCTATCAAGAATCTCAAAGAGACAACGGCCGCGAAGGAGAGGATTGAAAGCGGCCCCACAGGTCGTGATGCCCCGTCAGCCTTTCGCGGCCCAGTCCTGCCAGACGAGACCGCTGACACGCGCGAACTCCGAGACATTCGCGGTTACAAGCGTTGCCCCGATTCTAAGCGCCTGAGCAGCGATCAAGAAGTCATAAGGGCCGATTGGCGTTCCTGCCGTTTCCAACGCGGCGCGCAGATCACCGGCGTGCATGGCGTCCTCCTCATCGAAGGAAACGACGCCGATGGTACCCGAGAGGAAGACACGCAGCCGTTCGGCGTTTTCACGACGCCGTTCGCTCCGCGCAACCCCAAACCAAAGCTCGAACAACACCACCGACGAGACCCTGACGGAAGCGCCCTTGGCCGCCGCGCGCCGCAGTTGCTTGCGAACGGCGATGGGCTGGTTTTTTAGCAGAGCGATGACGGCGTTAGTGTCGAGAAGGTAGGTCACTCGAACAGGTCCTTCGCCTCGGGCATCGGTGGTTGACGGCGACCGTCCTCCATGAACGGCACGTCGGAGAAGCGGTCCAGTTCGGCGAACCAAACGTCCATATCGGTCACTATCGGTTCCAGCAGAATGCCGCTTTCGACGCGCCGCACCCGCACGCGGTCCCCCGGCAGGCGAAACGCCAAAGGCAGGCGTACGGCCTGGCTGCTGCCGTGCATAAAGATTTTTGCAATGCCGGTATTGGACATCGCCTTCCTCAATGTATATTCTAAATATATATCAGCGTACGGCGTGAAGCAAGAATAGCGTCCTCTTTCCGGTCACCGATGTTCCGTTTTCGGAGTTACAACGTTACAACGACGTTGACCGGGCTATCATGCAGAAAGTCCCTAACCAATTCGGAGAAGTGTCGTTCCGGTAGCGATTGCCGGAATCCACAGCACAAGGACCTGTGCGCCGCACGCCTCCCTGCGCACTAGATGACGGCAATCCCTGCCGACATGACGGGTAACCGCAATACGTTCAAGCGACTGCCGTAGTCCAAGCGTGACCGCGCACGGTAATTCCGTGGCCGGAGTTGCTCGTGCTTGTCCCCATCTGTTAGCGGTCTGTAAGCATGCCCGATGCACCGAGTGTGGAAATCCTACCGTGGTGAAACCTACCGTGAAACCTTTGAGACGAAGTTACGCTTGGGCACGCATGATCGACGATGATCTTCTCGCGGGTGAATACCGGATCCGACTGCGTGGCCCCATAAGCGTGGATTATCTGGGCCGGACCACCGTGCAAGAGATGGCGATCCCCGGCGGCGGGAGACGGCTGGTGTTCTGGGCGCCCGAGACTCTGGTGAAACTCGCGATCCCCAAAAAGATAGCGCTCGGCGCCGCGATGGTGCGCTCCCTCGACCAGGTGATCGACGCTGAGACCGGGCGGGTGGCAGGCATTGGCGCAGCCATCGTGATGCGACGGGAAGGATTGGATCAAGAGCTTTATGTGCGATTACTTTCGGGGACCTTAGATCTCGACTCTCACACGCCGCTCACCGGGCGCCTCCGGTGCGAGGTTACGAATGCCAAGGGCGAGAACGTTGAATTAGATCTATGCTTTCGTGAGATAGGCAATGCGTGCTGAACGCTTGGACAAACCAACCACGCCTAACCGCAAGCCGCGTCTTGTTAGAAACCATCGCTATCGCTGTGCTGATCTGTAAGTCATCTGTTAGCGCTCTCGTCGTATCCTGCTCGCCGTCAAGAAATGCTGTTGGAGGCGTTTTTCACACACACCCTGCGACACAGGTGAGGCTCGACGGAGCTTAGCGGGAGCACTCGGTCTTATGTGCAATCGAGGTATGACCTCCAATTACGAGGAGGGATCATTATGAAACGACAAGAGCAGCGGAATGCCTTTGTGGTGGCCATTATGGTGCTAGCTCTACCGATATCGATAGCGCAGGCAGAGCTTACGGATGTCACACAAACAACGCCAAATGTACCCGGTGGCGCCATCGGGAAATCGCTCGAGCAACAGTTGGCACTGGGCGAGGCGACGAGCTTACTCCAGGATCATCCATCTATGTAATTAAGCGCGACCCGGCCCGGTCAGTCCGCCGCGGTCGCCAGCTCTTTACAACGCAAGTTTACGATGGGCCAGGGGTTCGGTCCGCGGGTGAACAATGACTCAGTTGGCGATATCCATGAAAATCCGGCTCTAGGAGCCGGATTAGTCGACAGTTGTGCGGGTTGCCATGGCCGCCCAAGAGGTACAGTGGGATTCGGCGGCGACGTGGTCACAAGGCCCGACAGTCGCGATGCGCCCCATCTGTTCGGGCTCGGGCTCGCGGAGATGCTAGCAGACGAACTAGCGTATCGGACCCGAGAGAGGTCTTCGCCGAGGCACGTCGTCTCCTCACCTGGCACTACCAGTGGATCGCGCTTCACGAGATCTTACCGTCGTTCATCGGCCAGACGCTGGTCAACGAGATCCTGAGGAACGGGCGGCGCTTCTACCATCCGAGGAGCCAAAAGGCCGCGTTCATCCCGGTCGAGTTCCAGGGTGCCGCGTACCGCTTTGCCCACAGCATCGTGCGCCCCTCCTACCGCGCCAATTTCACGGGCGACCCCGACGGCCAGTTCGGCGGCCAGTTCTTCGGGATGATCTTCGACCCCGCCGGACAAGGCCAGGCCGACCCCATCGACCTTCGCGGCGGCACGCGGGCGCCCAGGCGCTTCATCGGCTGGCCGACGTTCTTCGATTTCGGCGACGGCACGCTCAGGCCGCGGAAGCGAATCGACACGAGGATCTCGACCCCGCTGCTCAACCTGCCGCTCGGCGCCATCCCCAGCGGGGCGCCTCCGACATCGCTCCCTCAACGCAACCTACTCCGGCACCTCACCTGGGATCTCCCGTCCGGTCAGAGCATCGCCAACCGCATGGGGGTCACGGCCCTCAGCGCGTCGGACTTCGCGGAGCTCGCCGGTTTCGGGCTCGGCCTCGAGAGCAACACGCCACTCTGGTACTACGTGCTGAAGGAGGCCGAGTTGATGGAGGGTGGCCAGATCCTGGGACCGGTCGGGGGCCGCATCGTCGGAGAGGTCATCATCGGACTCCTGCAGACGGACCGCAACTCCTTCCTCTCCGTGCAGCCCGACTGGCGTCCCACGCTGGGGGGCGCCGGCGAGTTCCGGATGGTGGACTTCCTCAACTTCGCCGGCGTCGGAGGCACCAGATGAGGATCGCCTTGGCATACTCTTGGGTCACCGCCGCGCCGGGATGAGGGATGGTTGACGATCTCAGTGATTGGCAACCATACCAACCACAGGAGATCCCATCATGCAGGCAAGCCAAGTATTACATAATCTTACATAAACTCCTTCAGAAGGTCTGCTCGGAGATGCACAAGCTGCGTCGCACGGCGCTGTTTGTGAAGGTAATGGCTGCGCTACACGGGGAGGTGCTGACAGTGACGCATCTCGGGCGGTCGATTACCAGTGCGGCCAAAGAGAAGCACTGTATCAAGCGCGCGGATCGGTTGTTGTCCAATCGCCGGCTGCAGGGGGAGCGCGTGGGTATCTGATCGCCGGGTTAGGGGTAGGGTCAACCAACCCCTCTCGCAGCATGTAAACGAGTTGATACAATTGTTAGGCAGTTAATTTGGATTCTGCTTCGCTGTCGTTAAACTCAAACAGCACTCGGAGTTCCTTGGCCTGTTGTTGCCCTCCTCCCTACTTTGTGTCTTAAAGGATCTGCAGCACGGATTTTACATGGGCTCCTTGATAAAGCCCTGCTGTACCTGCTCCGAATAGGCTTCCATGAACTCTTTAAGGGCACTTCGATTAATTCGAAGTGCCCATCCTCACAGGAAGGTGAGGGCATGGGTCAAATTACGTCAAGTGATTGACCCATGGAGCAAAGCAACAACCACGCTTTTCCCTTTGCGATTCGATAAATTGCAGGGAAGCAATTAATCGAAGTGCAGTTAATTAACCCCAGCGTTGCATAAATCGCCAGCACTACGATCAAAGGGAAACGCCATCACTTCCTCCAGGCGTTTCACACCGGCGGCTATCATCACCAGGCGATCAAAGCCGAGCGCAATACCAGCGCATTCCGGCATTCCGCACTCGAGCGCCGCTAACAAGCGCTCATCTAGAGGCACTTCCGGCAGTCCAGCATGGCGGCGTTTGGCATTCTCGGCCATAAACCGCATCCTTTGTGCCACCGGATCGGTCAGTTCGTGATACCCGTTGCCTAGCTCTATTCCCGAGACGAACACCTCGAAACGCTCTGCGACGGGTGGATTGCTTTCGCGGATCTGGGCATAGGCGCATTGGGATATCGGATAATCGTACAGCAAGGTTGGGTGCGGTGTACCGAGATGAGGCGTTACGCAACGGCTCATCAAGAAGTCCAGGTAGACGGCCTCATCAGCGGACTGGGTGAGCCGAAGCCCGTTCTTGCGCGCAACCGTTTCCAGCTCGCTCAGGCTCGCCTGGTGCGGATCGAAGCCGAGAAATCGATCAAACGCTTGCGCTACTGACAAGCGCTCGTGTCGATCCGCACCCAGCGTCACCCTTAGGAGATCGGCCACTTCATCCATCAGCGCATTATGATCGAATCCCGGGCGATACCATTCGAGCAGAGAGAATTCCGGCTGGTGCAGACGCCCCCGTTCATTGTCCCGAAAGGCATGCGCGATCTGGTAGATGGGACCGCTGCCTGCGGCCAACAAGCGTTTCATCGGGAACTCCGGGGAGGTCTGTAAGTAGTACTCCGAGTTAGGATCAACGAGAGATCTCAGGCGCATGGGCATTAGGTTCGGATCGGTACCGGGGGCCACGGTCAACAGCGGCGTGTCGACTTCTAACACCCCGCGCTCGGAGAAAAAGCGACGCACGCAGGCCAATAGATCCGCCCGCAGCCTCAAAGTGCGAGGTGTCCAGCAGGGGCGCCAATCGAGCGCACTAGCGGCCGGCTTTGTCACTCTTTAACGCGCGACACGTACGCCCCGGTGCGGGTATCGATTTTGATGACTTCGCCGTTTTCAACGAACAACGGCACCTTGACCACAGCGCCGGTCTCCAACGTCGCGGGTTTTGCGCCGCCCGAGGCCGTGTCTCCGCGCACACCCGGCTCGGTGCTGGTAATGGTCAGAACAACGAAGTTTGGCGGCGCAACCGCTAAAGGCTCTCCGTTCCACAAGGTCAGCAAACAGGTTTCCTGGCCTTTCAACCATGAAGCGACATTCTCCGTGGCGGTTTTCGCGGCCGCGACTTGTTCGTAGGTTTCCGGGTCCATAAAGTACCAAAGCTCGCCATCGCTGTACAGGTATTGAAACTCTTTATCCACCACGTCGGCCCCCTCTAGGCTCTCTCCGGACTTGTAGGTGCGCTCGATGACACGACCCGTCTTTAGATTACGCAGCTTGACGCGGTTGAACGCCTGCCCCTTACCCGGTTTGACGAACTCGTTTTCGAGTATGGAGCAGGGATCACCATC
>JBOIEE010000126.1:0-8049 GCA_050740975.1 Gammaproteobacteria bacterium
CCCAATGGCGTGCGCCATCAAGCAAGATCTTCTCCCGAAGGCAGACGTGAAGTCTGCTCAGCTTCTGCTCGCGGCTCTCCTTGCTGCGCTACCGGCACCCGAGCCAGGTCGACGATTCGCCCGGTTCCCGGAGTCCGGCCAGCCTGAGCGGGCCTGGCTACTTGACGTTCCGCCGGATTGCCTCGAACGCGTGCTTACCTTGCTACCCAAGACGCTTGATAGCTTCCCAGAAGTATGCATCGATGCGGCAGAGCGGGTTGAGGCGATTCGGCACTCCGGGTTCGCGGATAGCGATGAGTTGGCGCGGCTTCACGCCCTCATTGCTGAGCGTCCTGCCTTACGCTGGCAACTCGCACTCGAAATCGCCCAGTCGGAAGACATTCGACACGCGACGAGCAGACTGACATGGGGCGAAACCTGTCTGGTCAGCTTCGATGCTGCCCACCTGCTCGCACTGACGGCGCGCGCAAATGATGAAGGTCTAACGAAGAATGTACGGGATATTTGGTTTGCAATTGGACTGAACCTCGCGTTCAGAGGGTTGAAGGGTCGCCACCGTTCGGAAGTGCTTGGGGCGTTGGTCTCTGGACCGGACGGCGCGTCGCGAGCAGCCCAAATCAGCGTGGTGACTGCCGAGTACATTTCCGGCGTAGTGCAACGACGCCAGTTTCAGAGCGAAGACCGTAAACGGAAGCTTGAGAGGCTCCTCGCTCACGAACGCAACCGAGAAAAGATCTCAAGCGATATTGAACACCTTCGGGACGGGACCCACACCGGGACGCTGCACTGGTTAATTAGCTATTCATACAACCATGCTGGCCGGGAAAGCCTTACTCGCGTTGACTTCGAGGTCATCGCGAAAGACTTCGGGCAAGCCATCGCCGATGCGCTGAGGTCAGGCCTCGTCATAGCTTGGTCGAACGGGGGAACCCCGAACCCGGCGGACTACGCGAACGGTGCCGTGCCATGGGAAGCTATCACTGGCTTGGCGGGCCTGCACACGCTGCTGGCGAACGGTATCGACATCGTTTCGCTGAGCGACGACGACGCCGCGCGTGCAGGGAAGCTGGCCGTGTGGGAGCTGAATAGCCCTCCGAGCTGGTTTGAGCGGCTCGCCTTGACACATGAACGCGCCGTTTGTTCAGCTCTGATTCCGTGGGTTGAGGCTGAGGCTGTTACGGCATCGGATGCGGGGCGCGTTCGAGGTGCGCTGGAGCTCTCCTTGCGGTGCCCTTCAGCTGTTCGCAGGCAACTCCTGCAACCGCTTGTCCCGCTAGTCAACGACGGTCGCATCGTCAACCCGGCCACCCTCAAGTCCGTCTTGAATGCCGTTCGAGAAGACGGTCTGATCTCCTCTGATGTCGTCGCCGAGATCTGCCAGGGTAAGGTAACCGCTTCGGTTAACGCCGACGGACTGATTTCCGAGATGGGTTGGCTCCGTACCTGGCTGGAAGAGGAACCGGTGTCGGCTTGGAAGCGGTTTGAGGCTCATGTGGGGTGTTTAGGAACCGCAGCTGACCCCCAAGTCCAAGGGTTTGCCAGCGCAGTCGCGGACGGCGAGTGGATAAAGGCGCTTGCTTCCGAAGCCAGCATCAACGTACTGCAGAGTATGCACGGGCTGCTGGCCCAGCACATGCCGTCGCCGGGGACGACCTCTCCAAGTGAAGACTCGGAAATGTTCGGGCATCCGGTCGTTCGACTGCGGGAAGCCATCCCTCAAATCCTGTCTCGAACGCGGGGTCGGGCCGCCAATCAGGCTTTGGCAGCGCTTGCTGACAAGGAGTCCGACGGACACGCGAAAGACTGGCTAAACACCCTCGTCCGGCAACACGCGGCGCAGGAGGCACAGCATTCTGCTCAGTTCAGTAGCGCTGCACTACAGGCGATTGGGTCGCCCTTCTTGACCGATCCTCAAAGCGAAAGCCAGCTGTTTCAACAGGTTCTCGCGCGGCTGGAGGAGATCCGAAAGGGTGTCGAGGAGGGACCGTCTAGCGACAGGGACCTATTCCGCATAGGCATGCCCGAGAAACTTCTTCAACGATGATTGGCCGCTCGATTGCAGGACACACAACATCGCCGCTTCAGCATTCACCGGGAGGAAGAGGTCGATGCCAACAACGAGACTGACATACAGCTCAGTTGCCAGTACGGGAACGTCTGCGTCGAGATAAAGCCAGTCGACGCACATAGAAGCTACTCAGCGAGCACTCTCACCGAGACGCTAAGAACGCAAATCGTGGGACAGCTATAAACGTAAATGGGGCTCCCACTCCTGAATGCCTCGAGGCGACGCGAATTGCGGGTTGCTCGTGGCCCCCGCGATGCACTGCGCTTGACGCGCGGCCGCGAGACGACACCCCGCATGACGGGCAGTGGACCGCTCGGCGTGAGCTCGACGAGATAGCGCGGCGAGAAGGTCTGGGCCGTAACGGAGGCGCTCTGCATCCGGTCCACGCGGTAGGAGCGATGCTCGCCTGAATCGGATCGGATAGCGTGCAGCACAAAATTCCCCTCGGCCGTCTGCCGCAGGGAATAAGGCTCGATGCGGCGCAAGCCGCCATTATAGGAGAGATCGATGCACAGATGGTTCGTCGCGGCAAAGCGGACAATCTCCAGAGTTGAGCGGGCACGGATGGGAACGCTCATCGGCAGGACGCGACTGCGAATGGCGATTTCGCCGGATCCGGGCTCGATGCGCGCGCGTTGCGGCGCCTCCGCCCCGCTCATGATCCAGTTGAAGATTTCAGGAAGCGCATCCCAGAAATCGGCCACCGGCGGAAGGGCGGGGAGCTGGTGTCCGAGCATGTTCCGCCACATCGCTTCAAGGTCTGCGCGATGAGGCGCCAAAGCCGCAACCGTTGGTAGGCAATCGCCTTGTACGCGCATTTCTGTTCGAGCACGTTGCGAAGGACCGGCGCCGACGGACGGCTGTCGCCATGCCGATAGAGATTCACAACGTCATAAAGATCGCGTGGCCTCGTTCGTTCGATGAGCGCCCGCATTTTTTCTCCGAAGGCTTCCTCATAAGCGTAACAATTGACCCAGAGGCCGTCCTCCGGACTCTGAATAGGGGTGAAACACCTCACGCCGGACCGCGGGCAGCACCAGTTTCTCATCCGCCATCAGATCAAGCTTGATCTTCGGCCATCCTCCTGAGGTCGGAGAGACCGGGCCTCGATAGCCGATCTTGCCCTGACAGCAGAGTCGTCCGCGCGGATTGGTGTAGAGATCGAAGCCGAGCTGCTGGGCGGGCATCGTCAAGCCGGATTCTTCCGCGACCCATGCGACGACCTCGCCGAGCGCGTGTATCAGGAAGGCTTCGTCGAGATGGCTCTCGTCTCGTAGTGTGAAATCTAGGTCTTCCGAAAAACGATAGGTCTCGAAATAACATTTCTTGAGACAGGTGCCGCCCTTGAACACCCACGACTCGCCGAGCGTCGGATGCACGTTGATGCCAGTGAGTATCCAGCTGAGGACATAGTCCTTCTCGATAATGCTCGGTAAAAGCCCGAGCGCCGAAGCGGACTCGAGGATTTCACGCTTGTCGATCATTCGGCGCTCTCTTTCCAGCGGGCTGGAACCCAGAGGCGCCAAGTCGTAACGAGTTTCGGACAGGACAGAGTGGGGTCAAGTCTGGCATAGCCCTGGGTTACGCGGGCACGGCAGGCGGCGGCGAGCTCCCGATCATGAAGTCTCGTCTCTGCCAGAAAGCCGAGGCGCTTGAAGATAGCGCCGTTGCCAAACTGCTCCGCGTACGGGATCAAGAGATCACAGCCGCTTTTCTGGTCGCCGAGATATGTGCTAAAGCACTCCGCGACATGATCGATTCCGCCGCCGGTCTCCGGCATGGCAATCATGTCGATCAGGGTACGCGCGGCGTCCGATATGGTGACCCGTGTTGATCCGCGCCAGAGCGTTTTGAGCCCGAAGAGGCGTCTACCCGGGACGTGGTGCAACCAGAAAATCACGCCCTGTGTGGTCATGTGCCTTTCGGCAATTCGCCGAGTGGTAAAGACAACCGTTTCGTTGAAGAGCTGCTCAGTCAGCTCCCAATGGTGGGCGGCCGTCCATCCTCCGACATAGCATTGCCCGAAGAGTGTGGGAACAAGCACCCACGGGTCTTCGACAACCTGCTTGCTGCTGGCAAGATCGAGAGGCACGGGGACGTAGAGTCCGCGGCCGATCCGCCGGAGCCACCCTTGCTGGCGCCACCGTGACAGAAGCTTTGCGGCGCTGCGCCGATCGAGCCCGAGGGCCTCTGCTGTACCGTGGACGGACACCACCTCTTTGGCGGCGCGGAGCACGCCAGCAAGCCGGGCGCGAGAGGTCGGTAAGGAGCTTTCTTCTCGGTCCATAACTATATAATATCGCGCACAGTTCGCATTTTATGCGAACTTCAAAAGTATCTATATAGCGTTTGCCTGGGTTTAGGTTACAAACAGAGCAGGCTGATCGGGTCGCCTTCCCTAGGTTTTCGGTCCGTGAATCGGCTTTAGCCTGCCCAGGCGGCCTGACTCAAATCAAACGGTCTCGAGGCGGTTCACAGAGGTAGTTCATTCGTCACCATGATGGATTCCATCAAGCACGAAATTGAAGCATTGCACGAGTTCTTCGTAGCGTGGTTTACTGGCCGGGCCTCGGCGTCCCGATTCGACGCGGAATTTTTAGCCAGATTCGACCCCGATTTCCGCCTCATCCAACCTGCCGGTCACCTGCTCAAGCTCAACGACATCGCTGACGCCATTCATAGCCGCTACGCGTCGAATCCCGACTTTCGCATTGCGATTAGAAACGTTGAGATAGTGCGGATGCTTCCGGGTTACGTGTTGGCGACTTACGAGGAGTGGCAGCGCAACGCTTTAGCGTCGATTCCCGCAGATAACGCACGCCTTGCATCCGTGTTGCTCAGCGCAGATGTGCCGCACCGCTGGGTGCACGTGCATGAGACTTGGCTTCCCGAAGCGATAGCCAGAGCAGGCCCTTACGATTTCTAAACGCGCAGCTTAACTGAGCGATGGACCAAGCCGATGCGAGACCGATCTAAGCGTTTCAGCGTCGCACCGGGCTGGACGACAAAAGGCCACTAGGTAGACTGCTTTCCTTGCGGCGACCGTCCGCTGTGCGTTCGTACTCATCCAAGCGCTTGGCTGCCGCTCTGAGAATGGCAAAATCAATGTCGACGACGATCTTGGCGCCCGTGCCCACGGGCACGTTCGGCGACGCGGCCGCCAAGCCCTGAGCGCAGCGCCGCAGACTTCGCCCACTTTGCGCTCTTCTGTTCGTTGTCTTGGCGCTTGACGCCGTAGCTTGTTCCGGCAGCCAAGCGAAGCACTCGTCTAGGTGCTGGAGCGTGTGGTAGCTCCGGTGCTTCACAGAATAGCAACCAAGCAATTCGTTGGAACAAAGCAGCGACGGTGGAGCTGCGCCGAGCGCCCCCCACATGTCTTGCCATTGCTCGATCGGGGGTAACGTTCTGGTTGTGGCGCGCGGTACATGCCGGAAGCTTCACGCGAAACGCGTCGCTCAAACTGTTAGGCAGCTTTCTCCCCAAAATTACCAGCGCGCACTCCGCGCCGCCACAGATACGCAGCGTACACACCGACAACGCCCATCACCAGCATCAGCGCCACCAGCACGCCGAGCGCCACCCAGCCGGCGAGACCATAATCGTACGCACGCAAAATGTATGAAGGCGGCTGGTCCGTGAAGGGGCTAAAGTGCGCGGCCCAGCCGAACAGCAGTCCCGCGAACGCAAAGATGGTCCAAAACCGTGGGCCAACCTTGCCTTTTGCGTACAGATAAAGCGCCGTGCCGATCGCGCCGTAAAGGACCAGACTGACGATCACAAACGCGATGAACTCCAGCGACGGCCAGCGGAGATCGTCGCGTATTGCATGATCCGCGCTATGCCCGAGACTAAGCAGCGTCCCGACCGCGATCAGGGTGAGGAGCTTCCAGTTTATCATTTGGCCTTTAGACTCAGTCGTCATGTCTGCGTATTCTATCGTGAGAATCAGGACGCAAGAACGTTCCATTCATGTTACCTAAACGCCGGGGCTCGAAGCGAGGAGGGAACCCAACAGCGCGCCCGCTGCTGGGTGCTCCCTGGAAGATACTGCCCTCCGTCAGTTGCCTAAATAGCCCGCACTCTATCCGGATCAAAAAGAGGAACCATCTGATGTATAAAGGGGTTAGCGTTACCCAAACCCAATCCTCAGGGAGGTTCCTCTGCGATGAGTATACCTGTTCAGTTACGCCACCGGTCACATCGGCGCCTGCCGCTTGCTGCGCAAGACCCGCTCACGTATCGAAGCCTTGCGCTGCCGCATGCTGTTGCATCAGGGGTACTGTGTCGCCACGGTCGCTGAAATGCTCGATTGCGCGCGTGCCGCGGTCTACCGCACAGTGTATCGCTATGAGGATCTCGGTGAGGAGGCTGTAATCGACCAACGCACGCGACGGGCTCCCTCCAAAGTGAGCGTACACGTGGAGCAGCACTTGTTGAACTACCTTGAGCACTCGCCCAAAGACTTTGGTTGGCACCGCAGCGGGTGGACCGCGGAACTGCTGGTCCGCCAACTTGAGCAGGATAGCGCGGTGAAACTTTCATGCAGTGGTGTGCGTCGTGTACTGCGCCGCTTAGGATATCGGCGGGGGCGGCCGCGAGCGGGGTTGCAGATCCCGGTCAAGGGGCGGCGCCAAGTACTGGAAAACATCGTGCAGATCGTGGCTCGGGCCAGTGCCGAGGAGGAAGTGTTTTATCAGGACGAGGCCGATGTGCACCTCAATCCCAAAATCGGGATGACCTACATGAAGCGTGGTCAACAGTTAGTCGTGCTGACACCGGGGAAGAAGCTATATCTTCGGTGCCTTGAATACGCGTACCGGCCGCGTTATCCACGGCACCAACACCGCGAAGAACTCTGCGGTCTTCATTAAGTTTCTGAAGCAACTGCAGGGCGCTTACCGCCGCGCCAAGGTGCTGCATGTGGTGCTCGACAACTACATCATCCACAAATCCCGCGCGATCCAGCGTTACCTCGAGGATTCGACCAACCGTGTGGTGCTGCATTTCCTCCCACCATACTCGCCCAATGACAACCCCATCGAGCGGCTGTGGAAACAGATGCATGACCACGTCACGCGTAACCATCGACACTCCACCATCGAGACGCTGATCAAAGACGTCGAAGTGTTTCTCCACCACGTACAGCCGTTCCCAGGAACACGGGTATCGACACTGCGTATCGCCGCATGACTATGTCTCAGATACAGTGCGGGCTATTTAGCTAACACACCAAGACCCCGTGAGTCTTGGTCTCTCGGAATTACTTCAGCGATCGATACCAGTATTCGTCCCAACCGTAGTTGAGTAACTGCTCGGTGGCCTAAACCAGACGTTCACCCATAGTTAACGAGTGACTCCTTTTGGCCGGCAAGCGACCGCACTAGGCGGCCGCCGCCGGTTTTAATGGTTTCAGACTTCAGTCTGCTCAGACATCTCTAGGGCATCATCGACCTCGATGCCCAGATATCTGACGGTGCTTTCCAGCTTGGTATGACCGAGCAACAGCTGAACCCCTCGGAGATTCTTGGTTCGCCGGTAGATCAGTGTAGCCTTGGTGCGGCGCATCGAGTGGGTGCCGTAATCGCTGGGGTCCAATCCAATGCGACCTACCCACGATTTCACGATCCGCGCATACTGCCGTGTCGAAATATGCGGTGACCGGGTCATGCGGCTTGGAAATAGGAATTGACTGGAGCAAAGGTGCGCCTTGGCGATCCAGGCCTCGACCGCTTCTCGCGTTTGCTCGGTCAACTCAAATTTGACGGGTTGCCCCGCCTTCTGCTGCAGGACTGTGGTCCCGGTAGGCCCAAAACGGACACTTCGGACATTTCTCTCCCTCAGGGTAGTCAATGCCCTCTTCGTGCGGGCAGCCGATAGTCCGGTCGGCCATGACTACGCTTTTCGCCCCGTGACTGCGAATGAAAACGAGAATCCTCTCATTCACTTCATGGTCTCGTTGCGCGCGCCCACCTTGTACAGCA
>JBOIEE010000127.1:0-16231 GCA_050740975.1 Gammaproteobacteria bacterium
CTTACCGTCGCTGACCAGTGGCTTAGAGGGAAGCAGGGAAGAAAAGTTCTCTAACACAACTGTTGCTCTCCAGTCACGCTAGCGGCCGTAGAAAAAGACCAAAAATGAGAAAAGAACAATTAGACGGACTTCGCTTCGTTTTATTTTTGATGGTTTTCGCAACCCATTACGCGCCCAATCCACTGAGCGTTGGATACCTCGGTTACGCGCTGCCGGTGTTTTTTGTGATGAGCGGCTTTTTGATAACGAATGTCTTGCTGTCAGCCGATCAACCAAGCCTAGGGGGCAAACTAAAGGTTTTTTATCTGCGGAGGATCCTACGGATCTGCCCCGCGTATTATCTTGTGGTGGGGTTGCTAATCGTCATGGGCTCGCTGTCGTATCCCGCTTACTACCTCTCCTATCTTCTTAATATAAAGCTATTCATGGCGAGCCTTGACCCCTCGGCCGCTTTCGAGCAATGGTTTGTCCAAGGCTGGCGCCAAGAGTCCATGCACTTATGGTCTCTCAGCGTGGAGGAGCAATTCTATGTCCTCTACCCCATCCTGTTGTACCTCACTCCCGTTCGCTACCGGATCGTCCTTTTATTTCTGCTGCTGCTTGGGAGCATCGCGGTACGGCTTTGGTTGATGTCGGTGTTTCCCAAGTCGTTTTTCGGGACCCTATTGCCGGTCTGCGCGGAATATTTTATTTGGGGATGTCTGTTTTCGTGCTGGGAGCATAAGAAATCCTTAAGCTTCTTGTCGCCCTCCTGGACGGTGGCCGTGGCGGCGATCGCCGTGCTGGGTTTGATCATCATCGAGTTCCAGCTTCAGCAGAATGGGTTTTTGCAGTTTACGACGTCCAATTTCCAAACTCCTATTGCCATGGCAATGGGATTTTTCATTTGGGGACTATGGTCGATCAACGACAGCCATCTGCTCGCCCGGATTTTGACTCAGAGGCCGTTCGTCTACTTCGGCGCTATGAGCTACACCTTATATCTCGTTCACTTACTGGCTTTAGACTGTTATCGGCGAATTCCTATCGATCTTCTTTTTTCTAGCCATACCGATGCCGTTGTGGGCAGTTTCGTTTTATCCCTGGTAATGGCGATGACCATATGGCACCTGTTTGAAAAGCCTATTTACTCCCTTAAGCGCTACTTACCCTATTCGAGGAATTCCTGAGTTTGACAAGAACATCTGTGATCGTGGCTGAAAGCTGATGGACGAGGCTAGGGATCCCTTTGCACAAGACCGCCGTGTTCTACCCCAATCTGCCGCCAGGTGCTATACATGAAGTACCCCACGAGCATCTCGTCCTTGCTTTGTAGTCCCCAGCGTACCTCTTGGGAGGGATCGGGGTTCGCTGGGTTGCGCGCGGAGTTATCGAAAACGGCACGGATTATGATCTTAGTTCCCGCGGGCAGTGGTTTTGGGTCCTTCAAGTTATACACCGTTTGCCAGTTAAAATTATAATTGGGAATGGCTAGCAGTGCCTCGGAACGCCCGTCTGGATAGACGGCCCGGTATTGAAAACGGCTGCCGCGGAAATGCATGTGGGGGTAGAACGCGTGCAGCAAGCCCTCATCGGCAACGGTCGTCTTAGCGCTCTCCTCGTGATCCGGGGCGTACGGGGGAATGCGGATCGCCATGTTGGCGGCACTCGCTACCTTATACTCCCGAGGCGGAGGCGTGGGGTGAAAGTAGAGCCCCAATCGGGGTTTATCCATCATCTCACGGCCGATGGGCACATAATGCAATTGAAATAGCAGCGTCGCACCCGCCGGCAACAACTGCCCGGAGCGCTCGGGGAAGGGCAGGGCGTCGAAACCAGGCACATAAGCTGCGAAGAAGCCGTTGCGCCCTTCGAGCCATCTTGGCTCGCGGCTTTTTGCGTGTTTAGGATACTTAACCAAAACGAAACCATGGTGCAGCACGGCGCGATTGCTCGGTTTCAGGTGCACGGCTCGAACCCACTTATCCGAGGCCAAAACTAGCGGCCGCTTTATCCAGCGATAAGGGATCACGCCTTGCGCTGGAACGTGTTGCTCGGGAATATCAATGACCAGGTCCGGAGTGCCCAAAGGCCACTCGTCTGCCGGCGCGACCGAGGTTGCGGATAAGGGATCTGTGCCCGTGCCCCCAGGCGCCCCAGCGTCGATCCAGCGTATTAAGGTCCTTTGTTCACCCACGCTCAAAGAGAGATCGGGAGAAAACTCCCCGATAGCCGGGTCCGCATGCCACGGGGGCATGCGCTTGTTCATCACGACTTCCCGCATCATGGCGGACCAACCACGCACCGTCTGGTAGCTATCCATCGCCCAGGGAGCGACGCCGTCGGGGCGATGACAAATAACGCATTTCTCGCGCAGCAGGGGGACGATCTCGCGTGCGAAGGAAAGCGACTTTTCGGGCTTGTCGCCTATGTGAATCAAACATCCCACGCTCGGCCGCTGCGCACTTGCGATCGGCCTGTGATCCAACAGCGCGTCAATAGCGTCGTGTAAGTATCGGCGGGAAGAGGCCTTTTTTTGCGCCTCGTAATACAAGCGATCATCCATAGGGCCGCGGTAGCGGATCATCCAGTCGCGGGTATCGATCAGAATGACCTCTGCCGTGCGTTTGATGCTTAGGCTTTCGGCAACCAACTGGCTTTGGTCTTTTAGGATCGGGATATCGATATCGTATACGGCAGCCTCATTTCTCAACGCGCTTCTGTCATCCTGGGGATTCGCGTTCAGCAAAAAAAATCTCACTCCTTTTGGGGCATAGTGGGTGCGGAGCTTCTTCAGCGTAGCTAAGCTATTGCGCACCATCGGGCATCCGATACCGTGCACGAACAAGACTACAGCCGGCGCGTCCGAATTTTGATAAAAGCGATGAAATCGCCCCTCCTGGTCCAACAAAGCGAAGTCGCCGATCGGCATGTCCGCCTCGCTTGCATAGGCCGGGGACAAGGGAATAAGCGCCGCTGTTGTGATGGCAGCCAGGGCTATGATGATCCTCACCGGCGAGGCATTCTTGTCCGATATCATTTGCGCCGTGGGGTTGCCCGCTTACACAACGGGTTATCTCTTCGTTACGCCGCGTTGACCGCGTTAGGACCGCACTACGTCGGGCCAGTGGAATTTCATGCTATCAGCTAAAATTCGCGGGTACAATCGGAAATCATCGTTTGATGCCTGCTTGGTCGGTGACCGGAGTAGGTGGTAGACGCCGAAAAGTCGGTACGAGTAGCATACGCTAACAAAGCGATTGCTCCCAACAACATTCTGTATGTCTCCTTTTCCTGAAAAAAGCGCTGCCGATGCACCTCTCCCCCATATTTCACGTTTGGCTCCGGCGTTGCTACGCACCCTTTTTTTACACCACGATGGCATTGTCCTTGGCGCTACCATCGCTGCCTTACAAACACAGGGTTTGCTCGAGGTATTGGTGCGGAAGCGGCGGCTTTCCATGCGCGATTTACGCCGACGCTTTCCCTGCAACCCGGGCTATTTGCATGTGGCTCTTCGCTGTCTGGCCCTTCAAGGCTGGATAATCCGCGCAGGCCCTGCGGCCACGGATAGCATGGAGTTCGAGCTTGCGGCGAAGGGTTGCTCGGCCTCACAAGCGTTTCACCTCTATCTGGATGTGGGCCGATTCCTGTATTCGGGTGTTGCTTTAGAGGACTATTTGGGAAGCAAGGACAAACGGGACGATAGCCGCATTGCAGAATTCGGGCGTTTGGTGGAGCAAGCAGTACATGGCTGGGGCTTATCTATAGCGCACGATGACGGGACAGATCCAGGGCTGTTCCAGGTTATCCGTGCCCATTTAGACGGCATGCTGGTCGGCCCCTTGATGATCTGCGCGAAGATGCGCGGTTTGTTGGACGGAGAGCTGTTTCCTAGGGATAACTCCTCGCTACCCGACGATGTGTGGGATCCTGTCCTGGAGCTTCTTCATTACCTGGGGTGGGTGGTGAGAGGTGGAGATTGCTTCTCATTCACGCAAGTTGGAAAGGTAGCGTGCCAGTTTTCTATGCACTACGGATTGACCCTATCCTACCATCCATTGTTCTGCAGGCTACCCAAGCTGATATTTAACGGAGCCACAAACGTAACCCACGTTGATCCCGGTCAAGAAGAAACGCATGTTGATCGGACGTTAAACGTGTTGGCAAGCGGGGTTGCGCACCGGCCCTATTTCGAGGACTCGAACCGGATCATACTGGATATATTTAACCGTCAGCCCATAGCAGATCAACCGCGTTTCGTCGCGGACATGGGATGTGGTGACGGGGCCTGGCTGCAAGGGCTGTACGAGGTCGTGCGCACTCGAACGTTGCGGGGACAATATCTCCATGACCACCCCTTGCTAATGATCGGGACGGATTACAATGCAAAAGCGCGGCAGGTCACGGCCGAACGTTTACAGCGGGCGGGGGTACCGAGCCTGATCCTGTTCGGCGATGTAAGCGATCCGGAGCAGTTCGCTGAAACACTAAAACAGCACGGAATCGATATCTGCGAGGGGCTGCATATTAGGGCATTCATAGACCATAACAGGCGCTATCTCGAACCGGTTGATGGCGAACGCGCCGAAAGAAGGATGATCCACTCGTCTGGAGCATTCGCCGATGAGCGGGGTAATGCCATTTTGAACAATAATCTGGAGCAAAACCTCGTAGAGCACTTTGGAAAATGGCTGCCTTATATAAAAAAACACGGATTGATCGTTATCGAAGCCCATAACATTGAGCCCTCCGTGGCTGCAAACTACAGTGGCAAAGCGCACGCGACCGCGTTTGATACCTACCACGGCTATTCCAATCAATACCCGGTCGATTTCGAATCGTATATGGCCTTGACCGAAGAGGCCGGTTTCCGTGCCATCAGCTATCAGCAGCGGGTGTACCCCTCGCGTTTGCCATTCGTTGCGATCAGCGTGAATCACTTCAAGACCGTAGATTCCATACTCTTTCTTCCTGGCGCTGCGACGGGGGTTCGCGACCAGCGGCAATGGCAGCCGGACGGAGCAGAGGACACGGCGGATGGCGAGGCTTTGCATCGATTTCTATTCGAGGACGGCGATCTCACGCGGCCGAGAAGATGGTGTTTCCACGGCACGGGCGCGTTGGTCGCGGCGGTACTTGATGAATTGGAACAGCGGGTAGAGAAAGCCAGGCTCGAGGGAAATCGCAGGATTACCCTGGCCGATTACGGTACGGGAACCGGCTTGGCAACGCTGGAAGTGATCAAGGGGCTTGACGCCAAAGGGCTGCTGTGGCGCATGCAAAGCTTTGGCATTGACTTCCGCCTGCAATTATTCGATTTCCCTTCAGGCTGGTTCGCTAAGGCTTACGCTTTGCTGCATGGGTTTCCGTTCGTTGAGTTTTACTCCCTCAAGGAATCGAGTAGAGGGTCAATTAGCCTGCTCTCAGACCTGATCCCCGAACAAAGCGTGGATATTCTATACGCCAGCATGGTGCTGCACCTGGTCCCACCCAAGATCTTGCCTGTACTGTTTCGCAGTTTCGCGCAAGCATTACTGCCGGGCGGCTGCTTTATTTGGAACACTCCCGATACAGCGCCGGCCGCACCCCACGCTGAGCTTATCCACGCGCCCAATCGAGCCTTAAGGAAGGCCGTGCTGGCCGCGATCGACGATCCCTGCTATCTGCGTCACATTTTCGGAGGGATCCCGCGCGCCGCGGGGGAGGCGTACCAGGATCTCATCCCTGCGCTGGCGGCGCTCGGGAAATACGTAACAGAGGAAAAGAGTGCTGAAGCAAAAGCGAAAGCGGATAAGCAAATCCTTCCCGTCGCGACAGATGTCCACGATATCCTCAATGGATTGGAGGACTATTTTTCAGGGGAACTATCTACCTTGGTGTCCGTGTTCAGAGAGAGTGACTCATTCTCTCTGGCGCTTTTGCCTTCTAACCAGTGTGTCGCGGGTGAGATCGGGGATCCGCAATTAAGGGCAAAGCTGATCGGGTTCCTGCTGAGATACGATGTTCTACCTGCTTTCCGCAACGGGCCCGCCGGCAATGCGGAAGGGTTTAATCTGCACTGGACATTCGGCCGTTACAGGAACAAGCGCTAATGGTTCATGGGGCCCTGCACGATGCCTGCTGGCAGCGACGCGGCCGAGTCGTACTCAAGCATCAAGCGTAAACGACTTGTCTGTGGAAGTTTGCGGGTGGGCCTCGGCTGTTACGCCTGGCCGGAAAGCACGCCGTAGTCGCTCTTTGTCACGCGATTTGCGTGCGTTGCGTTTGCCGTCTATATACATAAGCAGCAGGAACAGGGTGATGAGCAAGGCGAAAACACCAGCAAGGATCAATGCAAAGGCCGGTTCGCTTAAACCCATAACGTGCGACATAAAGATCCCTCCCAATGACGTCAGCCCCCTTGCCTCCAAGTTAACGCGGGTGCTTCGCTGAGCAGCGAAACATATTATAGCGGTAGACAAGCGATGGGGCCACCTGTGGACTGTTAATCGTCTTTCGCAAACGACGCCGAAGGGCGAGTACGTTAGCATAGCATACTGAAGAGCAAAGACTATTGTTCAGTGGCATCGCCATTGCCTCTGTACAGTTAATGCTTAAACTTAGGCTTAAAAACGTGTCATTCAAACTCCAAAAATCGCGTCTCGTCGTTGTCCTAGTGACAATCGGCATCTTGTGCCTCGCGTCATTTGCAGCATGGATTGTGGTCTATTTTGCTTTGGCTGACGAGTTCGACCGCGTGGTCAGCTTGGGAGCATTTCTTTTTTCCCTTCTAGCGGCTATTGTTTCGCTTGCTATAGCCGCTTTGTTGCGCCTTATGGGGAGGGGAACGACAAAACCATCGCTGCGCCTAAGAACAGATTTACGAGCGAAAAGTTGATGTCCGTGTACCTCGCCGTTCCGGCTCGAACCGCTTAGCGAACAACGAACACCCTCGAAGCGCTCAGCCACCGAAGCGCTCGTTCGGAATGACGCTGCGCGGCGGTGTGTCAAGGTGAAGGCGCATGCGGCCTGTTGGAAACGAGAGGCGTAAATAGGTATGCTACTGGTAGCCGTTAACGCCCCGAAGCTCTTTATGCGAAGCAACGCCTTTACCCGAGGCCCTTCCATGAAAGAAGTCCTAAACAAAGCGCTTTATTTGGGTCTGCTCGCGGCTAGCTTCACGATGGCGGAGGAACCCAAAGTGGAGCTAAAAGCAGGTGCGGGAAAATCATTGGTGGAGGCGAACTGCGGGAGCTGCCATAGTCTGGACTACATTCCCATGAACTCGCCTATCCTCGACCGTGCCGGCTGGGAAAAAAGCCTTAAAAAAATGGTCGATGTGATGGGGGCGCCTGTTCCTGAGCGGGATCTGACGAACATCCTCGATTATCTGGTTCAGGCTTACGGCAAGTAAAACCTACACCTCTGCCCGCCTCATTTAGCTGAAAGCTCCTCCCCCTACCAGTCGGTGGCGGCCATCCCGTCGACCACGGCGCTGATCCGCGATTCGGAGCGGCTGCGCACGGTAGAGTTCGCACAAAACTTATGCTACCGTAATCTCGCTCCCATTCCTCAAGCCAGGCGCGGACGCGGCGGGCAGACATTTCGATCGATCCCTAGGTTGCAAATATAACAACTATGCCAGAAACGCAGTCGACGGGTTTTAGCGTTTTTCGTCACGTCACCTGCCCCTACTGCGGTTTGTTATGTGACGATCTCACGGTAGAAGCCAAGGGAAACGAGTTGAAAGTCTCGCAAAACGGATGTGAGAAGGCCAAAGCAGGATTCTCCCGCCGGGTACCCGCTGCTTCGCCGCGGATTGACGGCAAGTGCAGCGATTTCGAACAAGCCGTGCAGCACGCAGTGGCGCTCTTGAGCAAGGCGCGGCAGCCTCTGTACAGCGGCCTCGCCACCGATGTGACGGGGATGCGAGCGGTGATTGCGCTCGCCGAGCGCACCGGCGGCGTGCTGGATCACATGTACGGGGACGCACTGAGGCGCAATATCCAGACCGTGCAAGAACTCGGCTTAATCATCACGACTTTGTCCGAGATCAGAAATCGCGCCGATCTGCTGGTGTTGCTGGGCACGGACGCAGCCGATTATCCGCGGTTTTTTGAGCGCACCTTTGGAACCGACGATCCGAATGGCGGAAAACCTCGCGAGCTGGTTTTGATCGGCGGGAAATCGCTCGCTAAGCCGGCCACCCTTCCAGGCGCGGTGAAAACCCAAGTTATTGCATGCGACGTGCAAGCCCTAGGTGAAGTGGTGCTCGCTCTGCGCAGCCTGCTCCGTGGGCAGCGCCTGTCCCGTAAGGAAATCGCAGGGATAAAGACAGCGACGCTTGAGACGCTTTGTGAGCGCATACGTCTCGCGCGTTATGGGGTATTGGTGTGGGACGCCGGGCGCTTGGATTTCCCGCATTCCGAGCTCATCGTGCAAATGCTGGCCGAGCTTTTACGCGACTTGAATCAGTCCACCCGTTTCGCCGGATTCCCCTTAGGGGGAAACGAAGGAGCCACGGGAGCCACCAACGTGTGTGCTTGGCTCACCGGCTATCCCTTGCGCGTGGGTTTTTCCCAGGGTTACCCGGTCTATGAGCCGGAGCGTTTTTCCACCCGCCACATGCTGGCCTCGGGCGATACCGAGGCCCTAGTCTGGATCGCGGCGATCACGTCCATACCGCCACCGAAATCAACTGTGCCAACCATCGTATTGGGACCGCCAAACGTAGATCTCAATCCTCAGCCGGCGGTGTTCTTCCCGGTGGCCACGCCCGGTCTGGATCACCGAGGCCATCTGTTTCGCTGCGACAGTGTGGTCTCGTTACCGCTGCAGCAACTGCGCGTGTCGCCTTTCCCCGCTGTGGCCACGGTGATCGGCGCGATCAAAGACGCCTTGGAATAGGGCCCGCATGTTAACCAAGCTCAGCGGCGGGCGCGTCTTCGACCCATTGAACGGGGTCGAAAATGAACAACGGGATCTATACCTTCGCGATGGCCGCCTCATAGCCAGACCTAAAGCAGGCGAGCACCCCGATCAGGAGTACGATATCCGGGACCGCGTGGTGATGGCGGGCGCCATCGATATCCATACCCACATCGGTGGCGGAAAGGTCAATATCGCGCGCATCATGCTGCCCGAGGATCACCGCCACGATGTCAGAAAACGCACGGCGCTAACGCGCTCGGGAACCGGCCATGCCGCGCCGAGCACTTCGGTTACCGGTTATCGCTATGCGGAGATGGGTTACACGGCGTGCTTTGAGCCAGCCATGGTGCCGGCGAACGCCCGCCAGGCCCACATGGAAATGGCGGACATCCCCATCGTCGACAAAGGCGCCTATGCTGTGCTTGGCAATGACGATTTCCTGCTGCGCCTGCTCAGCGCCCGCAAGCCCCAGCAAACGATCAACGACTATGTTGCCTGGACCTTAAAGGCGACCCAAGCGCTTGCGATCAAAGTCGTCAATCCGGGCGGCATCAACGCCTTCAAGTTCAACCAGCGTAAATTGGATCTCGATGAGCCGAACCGCCACTACGGGATCACCCCAAGGACCATATTACAGGTGTTAGCGCGGGCTGTGCACGAGCTCGGCGTGCCCCACCCGCTGCACGTGCATGGGTGTAACCTCGGTGTACCCGGCAATATGGAGACCACCTTGAAGACCATGCAAGCCGTTGACGGTCTACCCCTGCACCTGACCCACGTCCAGTTTCACAGTTACGGCACGGAGGGAGAGCGCAAGTTTTCCTCTGGGGCGGCGAGAATCGCGGAGGCGGTCAACGCCAACCCCCAGATCTCGATCGACGTGGGGCAGATGATGTTCGGCCAAACGGTCACGGCATCCGCTGACACCATGCGCCAGTACGCGGGACACAAGCACGCCCACCCCAAAAAATGGGTGCTCATGGACATCGAGTGCGACGCCGGCTGCGGGGTGGTGCCCTTTAATTACCGCGATAAAAGCTTTGTCAACGCCCTGCAGTGGGCTATAGGGCTAGAGTTATTTTTGCTAGTCCTCGATCCCTGGCGCGTGTTCTTGACTACGGACCACCCCAACGGCGCACCGTTTACCAGCTACCCGCATCTGATCCGTTTGCTCATGGACCGGGGTTTTCGCAAGGAAAAGCTCGCCGCGATTAACAACAGCGCCGCTGCGATGAGCACCCTGGGATCGCTAGAGCGCGAATATAGCTTATACGAAATCGCCATCTTGACCCGAGCCGCCCCGGCGAAGAGCTTGGGATTGGCCGATCGCGGCCACTTGGGACCCGGAGCGGCCGCGGATATCACCATTTATAAAGAACAAAAAGACAAAGAAAAGATGTTTGCCAAGCCGGAGCTGGTGTTTAAGGATGGCGAGCTGGTGGCACGCAACGGCAAAGTGGTCAAGGAAACACAGGGGGTGACCCATGTGGTGCGCCCCGAGTACGACAAGAGCATAGAGCGCACGCTCAAGCGGCACTTTTCAGAACACCAAACGATCCGCTTCGAAAACTGTAGCGTTGCCGACTGGGAAATCGAAGAGGCTGGGCAAGGCCGGCTTAGCATTCACCCGTGCCGCGAAGGCGGATCCTGATGCGCATCAACGGCGTGTACATCGACGACACCTTTGCCGAAGCCTTCGCCATGAAGGCGACGCGGATCATCATCACCGCGATCGATCATTACTGGGCGTTTCGGGCGGCGAATTCACTGACCGGTTTTGCCTCCTCGGTGATCGCCTGTGGGTGCGAAGCGGACATCGAACGCAAGCTCGATCCCTCGGAGACACCCGACGGCCGTCCCGGGATCGCCGTCATCATCTTCGCGATGTCAACCAAGCGGCTGATCGAACAGGTGCAAAAGCGGGTCGGTCAATCGGTCATGACCACGGCCACCAGCGCCTGTTTCTCTGGGATCCATTCTCTGGAGATGATCAGCCTCGGCAAGAGCCTGCGCTTTTTCGGGGATGGGTACCAGACCTCCAAACGCATCGACGGCACGCGCTTCTGGCGCATCCCGGTAATGCACGGGGAGTTTGTGTGTGAAGAGACCACGGGCGTGGTTCCGGCGATCGGTGGGGGTAACTTTCTGATATTGGCGAAAACCTCGCGCCATGCCTTGGCGGCGTGCGAGAAAGCCGTTGACGCCATCGCCAAGGTGCACAATGCGGTCACCACCTTTCCCGGCGGGATCGTCGGGGCTGGATCCAAAACCGGCTCAAAATACGGCTTCATGCCCGCCTCGACCAACGAGGCCTTTTGCCCGACGCTCAAAGGAGTAGTCGATACCCGATTGACTGAAGAAATCGGATCTGTACTGGAGGTCGTGATCGATGGCCTGGACCAAGAAGCGATCTCGGAGGCGATGCGCGAAGGAGTGTTGGCCGCTTGCTCCCTGGGACCGGAGAATGGGATCTACCGCATCAGCGCCGGCAACTACGGCGGCACGCTGGGCCCGTATCATTTTCATTTGCGTTCCATCCTGTCATGAGCGCGTTGACCCTGACGCTTAAAGATCCCCCCGATCAGCGGGTAAGCATGTCGCCATTGGTTCCCCACCGCTTGCAGGGTAAGAGCTTAGATGAGATCCGCAACATCCGCCTTGCCGGCAGCCGCCAGGATCTCACGGTGGGGAAGTTGTTTAACGTCTCGGGGGCGCAGACAGAGCACATTCGGATGCTGCATGGCAGTTCCATGCTGGATGCCATCGGGAGTGAAATGACCCAGGGCTTGATCGAAGTCAAAGGAGGCGCCGGGGATTGCCTTGGTTTAGGAATGCGCGACGGGGAGATAAGAGTCGATGGCGGCGTGGGGCGCTGGGCGGCATCGGGGATGAAGGGCGGTCGCATCCATATCACGGGCGATGCCGGGGATTTTCTCGGGGGGGCCTTACCGGGGTCGCCCATGGGCATGGAGGACGGCCTGGTGGTGGTTTCCGGCAACGCGGGGGACCGGATTGGCGATCGCATGCGCCGCGGGATCTTGGTGGTGGAAGGAAACGCGGGGGATTATTGCGGAAGCCGCCTGCTCGCCGGTACCATCATCATCTTAGGCCAAGCGGGGGTCGCGGTCGGCTTCGCGATGAAAAGAGGGAGCATTATTTTGGCGGCCCCGCCCACGCGCATCGCATCGACTTTTAATTCGTGCGGTCATTTGAAGATGGAGTTCTTGCGGGTGCTGTTTCGCCATCTGAGCCGGTCCCAGCGCCGTTTCGAAGGCTTTAACGACTTCGGTCCGGAGGCGGAACGCTACGCGGGTGATTTGGCGTTTGGAGGGAAAGGCGAGATCCTTATCCTAGACAACACGCTAACGGGAACAGAAAGTTGAAACGAACAAGGGGCCAAAAAGGGCGCGCCAGCGGCCGCGTCGTGGATCTCAAGGCACTGGCCGAGATCCGAGAGTTGCTGGGCGATGCGCCGCGGCGGCGCGATTTGCTGATCGAGTTTCCGCACCGCATCCAGGATCGCTACCACCACATCTCGATACGGCATATCTTGGCCCTCGGCGAGGAGATGAAGCTTCCCCTCGCCGAGATCTATGAGGTCGCGACCTTTTACCAGTGCCTACGTGTCGCGGTACCTTCCTCAAGCACCAACTCAGCCGTTCGCAGTGAACGGCTTCGATTCCCCGACGCGCTAGAGATCTACCGTGGTGAGGACAGCAAACACGCAACCTGATTTCGCCAAACTCGCGACACACCCTCCTCAGGTGGCGGTGATCGATGAATCTACGTGTATTGGCTGCACCAAATGCATTGCCGCTTGTCCCTTCGATGCGATTCTGGGTGCCTCTAAGCAAATGCACACGGTGCTCGCCGAGCTGTGTACCGGTTGTGCGCTGTGTGTCCCGCCTTGTCCGGTTGATTGCATCCAGATGTGCGCCCAGGACCCCACGCTGCGCCCGCTCGATTGGTTGCAACAAGCCCTCGAACGGTATCGGTCGCGGAGCTACAGGCTACTCCGGCAGAACGAGGAAGCCCAAACTCCAAGCTCCAAAAACCGCAACTTGAGTCGGGATGCGATGCAGCAGGAGATCGCGGCGGCGGTCGAACGCAGCAGGGCTAAAAGACGATCATCGCACGATAATGGTCTGCGCGGCCCTAAAGATCACGGTCTTTAGGTTCATCGGTAAAGGACGCTTTTAAAACGGTGAGCCCCATTCGCGGCCGGCTCACATCGCTGCTATCCTGCTTCGCGTGCGAGCCCAGCCAAGCTCTCCCCGGATTTTCCTAAATCACCCGGAAAGGCTATCCGGTTTGACGGCTACCAAGAACGCCTCCTGCCGCCACCGCCACCGCCCGGTTTTCTACCACCGCCACGGTCGTCTGAACGGGGACGTGCTTCATTGACATTAACCGCTCGCCCTTTCAATTCCTTACCATTCATTCCGGCAATCGCGGATTGAGCGGCTGCTTTGGCAGGCATCTCGACAAACCCAAATCCTCGGGGTTCGCCACTGAACTTATCCTTAATCACAGTGGCAGAGGCGACCTCCCCGAAGGCTTCAAATGCTTTGCGCAAGTCCTCATCGGAGACATCGCGTGATAGATTCCCTACAAATATATTCATTTTGTTTTCCTGCGTTTTAAGAGTATTTAAGCCCACCAGGACAATTTTAGCTTATACTCCATGTAACTCCAAAAGAAAATAAAGTCCCAAGCAGCTGGGCCTTGGCCTGTGTGCACCTTGGAGGGGTTCTGTATAGAGGATTTCCGGTAACTCGGCCTGGTCAAATCCTGACCAGCTGATGCAAAGTCACCTCCGGTCGGTTGTTAAGCCGTAGATCGACAATCGAGCAACCGGCCCCTACCGAGGTATAGCCTTGTAACTGATGATAGCGCCAACGGCCAACGCAATATCGCCTTGGGCAATCGGTATCCACGAGGATGGGGATCCCCCCGGGCAAGCAAAGCTGACCGCCGTGGGTATGACCGCATAACATCACATCAAAGCCGGCATGCGCCGCGCGACTGTACACTTCGGGGGAGTGCGCGAGGAGGATGGAAACTGCGGCATGATCGATACCATGACAGGCCCGCTCGAAGTTCTCGGCCCTATAGTAATGCGGGTCATCGATGCCGGCAAGATATAAATGCGATTGGCCCCGCTGGATCCTAACCGCCTCGTTTAAGAGCATTCGGATCTCCATGTCCTCCAGGGCAGGCACCATGCGAATGGAGTCATGATTACCCAATATTCCGTAGACCGGCTCTTTCAGATGCACCCGCACCCGCTGCATACCCTCTAGCGCTGGCTCCATGGGTCCAGAGGTTCGATAGCGAAAATCCCCCGTGAGCACGCAGATATCGTACTCGAGCTCCCTTATGCGTTCCGCTAGGGTGTGCGGGAACTCATAGTTCATGTCCAGATGCAAGTCGCTGAGGTGCAGGATAGTGAACCCATCGAAGGCCGAGGGAAGTTTAGCCAGCTCGATGCGGTTATGACGCACCTCGATGCGAAGCGCATTACGTTTCGAGCGGCGATGAATAAATGCAAGGTAAAACAAAGCCCTAATAACGATCGCTGCCCCGTCCCAGTTCTCGATGTGAAACCGCTTGCGGCCTTGACCAAAAATCCGCGCCTCCCGATCCGACTCGATCCCCAGCCGCTGGCGCAGAGGGATCTGCCCTACTCGGCGTGCCAACAGCCGGTACAGTTTCTGATCGTGATCGCTTACGGGCGAGGCCTTGGTGCCGGCTACTGCCACGGGAACAGCTCCCTTGCAAAGGCGATCCACCCATGATTTGTTCTCTTATTCACCCGTCTCGACCTGCTTCGACTTGACACCCCGCCAAGTTCCGGAGTCCCAACTCGCTCCCTTTTTCGCGCTCGAATAATTCCGGCTGATGGCAAAAACGACTAGCGACACTGAGGCCTGCAACCGAACAAAAACAGTAATGTATTGCGCCACTTTCCTGGAACAGAGGCAAACGTCATTTCTTGCGTGTCTCCAATAAGTCCCTGAGTCCGGCAAAGGGATGGTAGGTCGCGGGTCGGCTTGGCTCCATGGCCTCGCCAAACCCACAACCTTGTACCAAATGGGCAAACTTTTGGTGTTCCTGATCGTGACAATACAAGCATAGGTTTTCCCAGTTGCTACCGTCCGGCGGATTGTTGTCGTGATTGTGATCTTTGTGGTGCACGGTCAATTCGTGCAGATTTGCGCGCGTGAACTCGCGGCCACAGCGGGCGCAGATCCAAGGATAGAGGCGCAGAGACTGTTCGCGGTAGCCTTGGAGCCGTTGCTCCCGTTCCTTACGCGCTTTGGCAACGATTGAATCGAGTTGATCCGGATCGCTCTTGCCGGCTCGCGGCTTGTGGGGATCATGGCTTGCAGGCAACACTAACCTCCGTCGTTTGCTCAGCAGGGAACCGATCTCTCTTCACTTTTTCTAGTATATCGCAGGTATGTTCGGTACGAACGGGGTCTACCACAGCTAGATCCTTTCAATGCCGGCGGCTGTACCTGTGGCCAAATACAGCCACCGGGCCGAGCCCTTGCACTGGCTCAATCCCCCGGGCTTACGCGCACCAGCTTAGGCCACGTACTCAGTGTCCCTGGCGCTCCGCTTGCTCCTTTCTTGCCCGTTTTGGGTGATAGGAGCGCGAGTTAACTTCGGCGGATACAGGAAAAAGCGCAGCTTCGACAAAGTTCGCTGCGCCGCAGCCCACTTTAATGTCCTCCTTGGGAAAGGATTTTGGGCTAATATTGTGAACCCGGCACATCGTCGGTCGCGGCTTACCGACTCTTGAGGGATGTCCCAAATTGTGATAGATGTTCCGACCTCGGCGTTTTCGGCGCTCCGTAAGTCCCCTATTGGCGCGTGCTTATGAACGTTTCCCATCAGATTGCTGACGAACTCGGCGTGCAGCCAGGCCAAGTAGAGGCAGCGGTCAGGTTATTGGATGAAGGCGCCACTGTGCCGTTTGTCGCCCGTTATCGTAAAGAAGCAACAGGCGGCCTGGACGACACGCAGCTCCGCACCTTGGAGGAACGGCTTGCGTATCTGCGAGAGCTTGGAGAGCGCCGAGCCACCATCCTGAAAAGTATCGACCAGCAAGGCAAGCTCACACCTGAACTCAAGAACGCCCTCTTGGCCGCGGACACCAAGACCCGCCTCGAAGACCTTTACGCACCCTACAAACCCAAGCGCCGCACCAAGGCGCAGATCGCCCGCGAGGCCGGGATCGAACCGCTGCTGGATGTCATATTGAGTAACCCCACGAGCCAGCCGCAGACGCTCGCTCAAGACTATCTCAATAAAGAGGCCGGGTTTGCCGATG
>JBOIEE010000128.1:0-14682 GCA_050740975.1 Gammaproteobacteria bacterium
ACCGGTGCGGGAGGCGGGATCGGGGGCGCTCTCGCTAAAGCCTGCGCGGCTCACGGTGCAACCACGGTGCTGCTGGGAAAAACCGTATCCAGGCTGGAGCGTACCTACGACGAAATCGAAGCTCAAGGCCACCCTTGCCCGGCCTTATACCCACTCGACCTAGAGAAAGCCTTTGAAAGGGATTTCGAGGCGCTTGCCCAAACCATCGGCACGACGTTCGGCCGTCTCGATGCCGTGGTCCATAACGCCGCTGTCTTGGGAGAGCTTTGCCCACTCATGCATTATGATTTACGGATCTGGGGAAGGGTCATGCAGGTCAACTTACACGCCCCCTTGCTGCTAACCCGTGCCTGCTTGAGCTTGCTAAAAGAGGCAGAGGATGCCTCGATCGTGTTCACTAGCGACACGGTGGGACGCAGAGCCCGTGCCTATTGGGGTGCATACGCCGTGTCCAAATTCGCGCTGGAAGGTATGATGCGGGTGTTCGCCGACGAACTGGAGCGCAACACCCGCATCCGGGTCAACTCAATCGACCCCGGACCGGTTAGAACGCGGCTGCGGGCGGCTGCCTATCCCGCGCAGGACCCATCCGCGTGGGCTGAGCCTGTAGACGTAGTACTCCCCTATCTGTTCTTGCTCGGTCCGGACAGCCAACACATTAAGGGCTGCGCTTTAAGTGCCCAACCGGCGCTCAAAGCGCGCGTGCCAGGGCCGTAGCCGGTTCTTCCGACAAGCCGCGAGCTAGCCCCTTTGAGGCCGGCAGCTCATCATTACCTGCGCTCAGTGCTTGCGCCTGGATCGCTGCGACCTTCGGGCTGAACAGGGTTTTGAATCGCCCGCGTTCCCGTTGCAGGCCACGGAAGCACTCCCGAAACTCGGCCCGCCGTGAAGTTTGCCGTTTGACCAGCGTCTGCACCAAAAGATCGATGGCGTGCTGATTTCCCTGGGTAAGCTCGTGGCTGCTCTCCACGGTTTGACGAAAATCGAGCAAAACTTCCTGCTGCACCTGCAAGTCCTGATAGTCACCCAGGTTATCCTGTAATTTTTTCAAGGGTGCCAACAAGTTTTCCATAGCATCGCGCGGGTAAAGGCTGTGAAAGAACTCCAGCAGGTAACGCAGCTTTTTGCAGGTCCTGCGAAGCTGGTGCAGCATAGGCGGCGGGCTGTCTTCACGGATCTGTTTGCCTTCTTTTAGCGCGCGCCGGTGCACGCGCCGGATACACTCATCGGCGACCGCTGCAATGGGGCGGGTTGCGTTCGCCAAATTTGAGCGTTGCGGCACCTCGGCATCGAGCAGGGCCAGCCAGTCGTGTTTAAGCTTTTGGTAGCGACTGGATTGCAATGCCCGAACCAACGCCACGTGCGCCAGATCCTTCTGGGTGCGAAGATGGCCAAGCAGGGGCATCAGATCCTCCTGGAATGTGGCCGGCAAACTGGTCTTCAATCCGGTGAACTTGGAAAGGTACACGTCCATGTCGCGTGCCGTCCCCGTCACCTGGCCTAACCAGGAAAACTCCGCCCGGAAACGGCGCACCCGTTGCTCCGGGAACACCGATTTTACCTGTCCGAGCAAAGAACGGGTGCGCCGCACGGCCACCCGGAAATCATGCAGAAATTCCGGGTCTAGATCGCGGCAGATCCCATCTTCGTTCGCTATCATCGTTTTTACCAGGTGCCGCAGAATCACCCGCGCGGCCACATCCGCCCGTTGGGTTTGCAAAAGCCGGATGTCCAGCTTGGAGGAGTAATCCCCAGGTTGCCTACCTGCCGCTGCGAGATAGCGAGTAAACGGAAGCTGCGGCGTAGCACCCAAATCGCTGCAAACAAGGGCACGCCATTTCTCGAACGCGTTTTCGTAACCACGAACCGCGCTCAACCGCAGCCATGAGCCCAAATCCGCTGTACCGCGGTGCTCCCTCGATCCCAAACGCTCCTCGCAAAACTGCAGCTTGACCACGGTCTTGCCATCTTTGTTCAGGATACGAAACGGGCGCTCCCGGCAATTCACGCTCACTAGCGGAAGTAAGGCCCGGCCATTAACGGCCGGCGCCACTAGAGCCCGTAAGCGCGGATCGGCGATGTCATTCGCGAGCTTAGGGCAAAACGCTTGCGCCGCCGGCGTGGTATAACACCATGCCTCGGCGAGAGAACACAGGCGCAAGTGCAGGACGTCTTCCTGCCACGCACTGGCTAACATCATCCCGGCGTCATACAAGCGCCAATCAAAACTGTCCAAGTAGCTGTATTTCAGGTCGCGCACCGATTCCTCGGTGATGGGTGAATTCGCGCGCAAGGTAGCGCGTAGCCGCTTAAGCGAACTGTCCTGGGGCAATTTAAAAATCACACAGGATTCGCTTCCCAAAGGCCTCTTCGTCGTCATGGGTGCAAGTTTAGCTCGTTCGATTAGGAATGGGACCCCGATGATAGGCATAAAGCATCACACCCCGATCGTCCCGCCCCCTGCCCGCGTGATCGCAACGACCGCTGGGCGAGGCGGTCTTCCGGGCGCGAAATCAGGCCAGCGCGTTACGGGTTGCTCGAAGGTCGAGGTTTTCCCAAAGCCCGGATAGCCTTCTGCCCCATCCGCCCCCGGGTGTTGTATGGACAAAAACAAGGTGTCGCCATCCGGTGTAAAGCAAGGCCCGCAAACTTCCGCCCCAACGGGGGCACGCAGGAACATCCGTCCTTTCCCTCTAAGCGCGCCGTCGGTGCACAATCCCCACAAACCATCGGCGGTACCAGAAGCGGCAGGCCATTCTTTGCCCTGATCGGTGGCCACCCACAATCTCCCCGCGTGATCGACTGCCAGATTATCGGGGCAGCTGAACCACCCCTGGCTGCTGGTCCCGGGGTGCCAGCGGGCCGCCGTTAGGTAATCCGCCGGATCTCCGCAGCGTACGACGAGGTCCCAGCGGTACTGCTCCGCTGCGTGATCGCCGCCCGGGGGTGTCAATTCGATGATGTGTCCCCATCGATTGTGCGCCCGGGGGTTGGCGCCATCCGTCTGCGTTAACAGCCTCTTGCTATTATTAGTCAAGCTCAGGAAAACAGCGTGGTTCCGCAGGCTTACGTCTATACCCTCCGGTCTATCCATAGGCGTCGCCCCAACGATATCGGCCGCACGCCGGGTTTCAAGCAATACATCGGCTTGGCTCTCAAATCCCTGTGCCTTGGTAAGCCCCAACTCTCCCCAACGCAGCGGAAGCCATTGCAAGACGCCATCCTCGCTAAACCGCGCAACCCACAGGGTACCTCGGTCTAAGAGATCTTGGTTTGAGCCCGGCGCGTTTTCTTGGAAACGACCCCTGGAGACAAAGCGGTAAAGATATTCGAAGGCCTCATCGTCCCCCATATAGACCACCACGCGCCCGTCGCCGTTGACCACGCATTTCGCTCCCTCGTGCTTGAACCGCCCAAGGGCCGTGCGCTTGACGGGGACAATATGCGGCTTGAAGGGATCGAGTTCCACGATCCAGCCAAAGCGATTCGCTTCCAGGGGCTCGCGATTGATATGCCATCGGGGGTCGTACTCGCCCCATACGTAGCTTTGTTTCGGTACCCCATAGCGGGCGTAGTTCCGTGCTTCCGGGTGTCCTTCCAAGGACCCCGAAAAATACTGCTCGAAGTTCTCTTCCGCCATCAAATAAGTCCCCCACGGCGTCACGCCCCCGGCACAATCATTGACCGTACCGAGCACCCACGCGCCGCCCGGATCATCGCGTGTCTTCATGCGTGGATGAGCAGCCAGTGGCCTGGAAATGCGTATTCGAGTCTCATGCGCGGTGATGCGCCTGGCATAAGGGCTGTCGGGCACGATGTGCCAAGCACCCCTAAGGCGCTTGACTTCGATGATGGAAGCGCCATGGGCGGCCATCTCGGTATACACTCGATCGCGCTCGGCGCCTTTGGAAACCGGTCCTTCGTTCCACCCCGGAAACATCAGCTCTTCATTGGTGAACTCGTGATTCACGCACAGCAATCCGCGCCGGGAGTTCAGCGACCCCTTGGGCAAGGGAAAATAAGCGATGAAGTCGTTGTTATAACCGAATTGCCGAGCCTGATGCTCCGCTTGAGGATGCTCCGGATTAAAAGGAGCGGCCCCCGCCAACACCGAATCGCCCCAGCGAATAAGCACTTGCACCTCGTAGCCCGGTGCAACGTGTAGCATCTCATCAACGCCGTGCCGCACTTCGTGGAAGGAAAAATCGTCTCGGCTCTCGCGCCTAGGCACGGCCGAGAGCGGGGATCTTCCAGGCGCTCCGAACAAAGCCGTACCGACGGTGAGCAAACAGGCTTTCAGCAGCGCACGCCGGCTCAAGTACGCATCGAGAATATCCGAGAATGCGCTACCTTTGGGATCACCCATAGGTTAACAATGACTGTGTTAAAAAGCTAACCATACCATCTTTGCGCTACCGGTTCGTGACAAGAGGTAGCGAGGATCGCTCATCCACCGCGCTTCCTACGCCTTTCCCCCGAACATTAACGGTAACCGGCTTCGCGGCCACTGTTATAATCGGCGTGGAGCTTTCTGAACCAAAGGGGAACCACATGCAGCAACCATGGTTGATCGCTAAAGCGGGGGACACCGATCTCTACCTATTGCCACAGATGAGTAACCGCCACGGTCTCATCACCGGGGCTACCGGAACCGGCAAGACCGTCTCGTTGCAGGCGATGGCACAGCAGTTCAGCCGTGGGGGTGTGCCGGTGTTCCTGGCGGACATCAAGGGGGATCTGTCCGGCATGGCGAAGCCTGGAACGCCCACGCCCAAGGTTAAAGAGCGTTTCGACCGGCTTAAGATCATCGATCCCGGTTTCAGCGCTTGTCCGGTGACCTTCTGGGATCTCTTCGCGGAGCAAGGGCATCCGGTGCGCGCCACCGTCTCGGACATGGGGCCGCTGCTCCTCAGCCGCATCCTCAAGCTCAATGAAACTCAAGAAGGAGTGCTGACTCTGATCTTTCGCATCGCCGATGACAACGGTTTTCTGCTGCTCGACCTCAAAGATCTGCGGGCCATGGTGCAGCACGTGGGGGAGAACGCAAAGGATTTCACCACCGAGTACGGCAACGTATCGTCGGCCAGCGTGGGGACCATCCAGCGTGGCTTGCTCGCCCTCGAGGAGCAGGGCGGCGATAAGTTCTTCGGTGAGCCGATGCTCGATATCAAGGACCTGATGCAAACAGACAGTCAGGGGCGGGGGGTGATCAACATCCTCGCCGCCGATCGGTTGATGGAATCGCCCAAGCTCTATGCAACGCTGCTGCTGTGGATGTTGGCTGAATTATTTGAAAACCTGCCGGAGGTGGGCGATGCCGGAAAGCCGCGGATGGTGTTCTTCTTCGACGAGGCGCACCTGCTGTTCAATGCAGCCCCGAACGCATTGCTGGAGAAGATCGAGCAAGTCGTGCGTTTGATCCGTTCCAAGGGCGTCGGTATCTTCTTCGTGACCCAGAATCCACTGGACGTGCCCGACCCGGTGCTGGCGCAGCTCGGCAACCGCGTACAGCACGCGCTGCGCGCTTTTACTGCGCGGGATCAAAAAGCGGTGAAGACCGCCGCCGAGACCCTGCGTCAGAATCCAAAGTTCAATGCCGAGGAGGTCATTACCGAGCTCGGCGTCGGCGAGGCGCTGGTGTCCTTCCTAGATGAGCAGGGCCGGCCGAACATCGCCGAGCGGGCCTTGATCATTCCGCCCGGCAGCCAGATCGGCCCCATAACGCGCGCCGAACGCGAGTCCATCGTGGAGAAAGCCGTGGTCCAAGACCACTATGAGAAGAGTATCGATCGCGAGTCGGCTTATGAAATACTTAAGGCTCGCGCCGCGAAGCGCGAGCAAACCACCGAGGGGCGTGAGTCCGGGGAAACGAATGGCTCATTGCTCAATGATGTGCTGGGCGGCTTGTTAGGAGAAAGAGCGCGCCGCCGCCGCAGCGACGGCATCGGAGAATCGATGGCGAAAAGCGCGGCTCGCGCTGTGGGCACGCAGCTCGGCCGCCAGCTTATCCGCGGCGTGCTCGGCTCCCTGATCGGCCGCCGCTAAGAACCGGCCTCATCGCACGCAGCCACAATGCCCTGTTTTCTATAGTAACGCGACGCCCGGTGGCTATTGGAGCAACCCGTTCTCTTCCCTCGCGGATTGACCTTAGTTACTGGCTCAGGGACATCACGGCGGCACTCGCTACCGCCCTCGCCTATTTCTTTTGTGCGCTCATCGGGCTGTTCTTTGTGTTTGGGCATGAAGGGATCGCTGCCCTCTGGCCTGCCAGTGGTGTGTTCTGCGCGGCGATCGTAATAAACCGAGGACGCCGCTTATGGCTCATCGTGCTCTTTACGGCCTTGGCGGACTTCGCAGCCGCCTATTGGATTAACCGAACGCCTTTTGTTTTCAGCTTGTGTTTTATGGCGACGATTGCTAGCGAGAGCGCACTCGCGGCTTGGGTTCTGGTACGCCTGCGGGGACGGACGCTCGGCTTCGGGAAGGTCCCTGATGTTCTCGCCTTGACCCTTGGGGCGAGCTCAGCACCGGCTGTTGGGGGCTTCATCGCGGCGGCGGTTGTGCACACTATGAGCGGTGAACCTCTGTGGGAGAACTGGCACGTATGGTGGCTCGCCGACAGTGTCGGGATCCTAGCGGTGGTGCCGGTGATCCTGGCCTGGCGCGCGCAAGGCTGGGGGGCGTTGCGTGTCTCAGACCGGGGCAGAGCACTGGAAATCGTGGTGTTCTTCGGGGTATTGGTTGGCGCTCTGTGCCTCGTGTTTGGGGCCGGGGACTAGGTGGGATACGATATCCCTACGCGATGTTTCCGGTTCTGGTGTGGGCGGGCCTACGCCTCGGTCCCCACGGCGCCGGGACCGCGGTGCTCATGTTGGCCGCGCTCGCGGTCGCACAGACCGTGAACGGCCACGGGCCTTTCGGGGGGGGCGCGCTGGGGACCATGGAAGCGAGTGTCTTATGGCTTCAGGGATTTATCGGGGTAACCGTGTTCTCAACGATGATCCTTGCTGCCGTAGTCACCGAACACGGGCGCATGCAGCAGGCGATGGCACAAAGCGAGGCGCAGATGCGCCTGTTGACCGATGCGCTCCCGGTGGCCATCTCTCACGTCGATCGCAACGAGTGCTACCGCTTCAACAACGCCGCATTCGAGACGCAGTTTCACATAGCGCGCTCGGCGGCCCAGGGCCGTTCGATGCGCGAGGTACTCCCCGCGACGGTCTATGAAACCGTGGCAGTCCACATACGAGCGGCGCTTGCGGGTGAAGATGTGCGCTACACGTCAAGCCTTCCGATCCGCGGCAAGGGAACGCGCACTTTCGACGTCCATTATGTGCCCGATGTCGCTTCCGACGGGCAGGTCGCCGGGATGTACATCGTCAGCAACGACATCACCGAGCACCAAGAGGCAGAGCAAGCGCTAAAGGAAAGCGAGGCGCGCTTTCGGACCGTGTGCGACACGGCCCCGGTCATGATGTCCGGCCCGGATAAGCTCTGCACCTATTTCAACCAGCCCTGGCTCGATTTCACTGGGCGTTCCATAGAGCAGGAGCTTGGAAATGGCTGGTCCGAAGGGGTCCACCCGGGAGATTTTGCGCACTGCCTCGATACCTACGAGAGCGCCTTTGATGCGCGCAGGTCTTTTGCCATGGAATACCGGCTGCGGCGCGCCGATGGGGCGTATCGATGGATCCTCGATAAAGGGATCTCCCGCTTCGACGCCGAGGGGCGGTTCCTCGGCTACATCGGCTCCTGCATCGACGTCACCGAGGAGAGAGCGGCGGAAGAGAAAGCGCAGCAGCAGCAACTGGAGCTCGCGCATGTACAGCGTCTGGCGGCGGTGGGCGAAACCGCGGCGGCGCTGGCCCATGAGATCAACCAGCCCCTAGCGGCCATAGGAAGCTATGTCGAGGGGGCGAGCTTGCGGTTTCAGAAGGAGATCGGCGCCAATCCCGAGCTCGGCGAGATGCTGGACCAGACGGGACGGATCGCGCGCCGCGCCGCGGACGTGGTTCGAAACCTGCGCGGGTTCGCGCGCAAGAGTGATGGCACGTTCGGGCCGGTCCATGTCAACCAAGCAGTGCGGGAAGCCGTACAGCTTCTCGAACCCCAGGCCGCGCGTCAAGCGGTAGGTCTGCGGATGAAGCTAGCTGACAAACTGCCCGCGGTCTCAGGTGATCACATCCAAATCGAACAACTGCTGGTTAATCTCCTCGGAAACGGCCTGGAGGCGATGGAGGACGCTGCGGGGGTACGTCATCTTACTATCACAACTGGCCTGACTGTCGATGGGGCGGTCGAAACCTGCATCCGCGACAGCGGACCGGGGATCGATGCATTAGCGCGTGAGCATCTCTTCACTCCCTTTTTTACTACCAAAAAAAAGGGGCTGGGGATCGGGCTCAGCGTGTGCCGGTCCATCGTCGAACGTCACGGAGGTCGAATTTGGGTGGAAGACGGAGACGGACCGGGCGCCTTGTTTCATGTAGTGCTGCCTTCGGCGCAGCAGGAGACGCGGGATGGCGACTGAGCAAGCAGTCTTCATCGTCGACGATGACGAGGATGTGCGAACCTCTCTGGCGTGGCTGTTCGAATCCGCAGGCGTAGCGGCACAGACCTTTGCCACTGCCAAAGATTTCCTGGCCTCCCCACCCTGCCCAGGTTGCCTGGTACTGGATCTGCGCATGCCGGGCATGGACGGCGCAGCGCTGTTCGAGCGGCTGCGGGCGGAGCGCCGCACGCTTCCGGTGATTTTCCTCAGTGCTCATGGAGACATTTCCACGGCGGTGCACCTGGTCCAGCAAGGCGCCTTCGATTTTGTCGAGAAACCCTTTGCCCAGGGCGAGATCTTAGCCAAGGTAAAAAAAGCACTGAGTCGAAACCAGCTTTCCATGGCTGAGGAGCGAGAACGCGCCAAGCTGCACAAGCGCTTTGCAGGCCTCACCTCGCGGGAGAGGGAGGTGCTTTATCGGGTAACCCGCGGGCAAGCCAATAAAGTGATCGCCATCGAGCTCGGGATCGCAGAAAAAACGGTTGAGATCCACCGTTCCCATGTCATGCACAAGATGGGGGCACGAACGCTTGCCGAGCTGATCGGCATTACCAACCGGTTACAGAAAGGTAAGGGAAATCCCTTATAGCCGCAGGGTACTCCTATGCTTAATCTATGTTAGGAAACTCCCCCCCAGGAAGTTGATTGCGACACGGATAAGTTATCGCACAAAAGGAGCCGCGCGGCGCCGAGGGAAGGGGATCCGCGGAGCGGGCGGTGCGCGGCGGTTCATATTCATGCCTTTTCATCCCGAACGACCCCCGCCCCCCAAGTTCATTTCACTACGTTTCATACGGGCTTCTATGAGGCGTGCCTCGCCATCGAGCTCGGGCACAGGGAACGGTTGAGATCCACCGTTCCCGTGTCATGCACAAGATGGGGGCGCGAACGCTTGCCGAGCTGATCGGCATTACCAACCGGTTACAGGAAGGTAAGGGAATCCCTTATAGCCGCAGGGCATTTCCGCACTTAAGCTACGCCCATTGTCGCTGCCAGGAGCAAGCGAGGCGGCCTAAGCCCCTTGGATACGTTGAATGAGGTAGAACGAGCGATGACAAACAAACGCCCCGCCAACCAAGATCCAGAGTCAAAAACCTGGAAAGCGCAACGCAGTGCGAGCCGCGGCTCGTTGCCCCCCAAGCGGCTTAGCTTTTCCGTTTATCCCTGCTGCATGGTCACGCGTTTCAGGCCACGCTCCGCTAGTGTAGGGGTTTCAGAAAACCAGTCTGCGCGTGGCTCGTGAAGAGAAGCCGAAATGTGCCGTTGCCTTAATGTGAATTAGATCTCCCCCCCCAGGGAGTCCCACGACACGGATCCGTTAGGGTAGCAATAAGCCACGCAGCGTCCACGAAGGATGGTGCGTGGCCACTCAGCTCAGAACAACCCCGCTATTTGGTGCAAGCACTCCCGCTGGCTCGAACGACGATGGATGATGGTGCTGCCGTGCGACATATTGTCGCAGAAACCAAGTAGGGAAGCTTGGTTGTCGCAACGGCGCCTCCGTACCTGTACACGGCTTAGGAGTTACCTTATAGTTCTGCTCTGTCGAATGCTCCTGCGGTTCCCTTTTATTGTGAATTCTCGTGCCATTCACGCAATGAACCCTATCGCGGTTGACGATCAAAAGCCAGAGGCACCACCTTGGCCACGCCAGGAGTTCGAACGCAGGCTACGGGAGAAGGAAAAGTACTACCACATCCATCATCCATTTCATGAGTTGATGAACACGGGCAAGCTGACCAAGCCTGCGATCCAGGGCTGGGTAGCAAACCGGTTTCATTATCAGATCAGCATTCCCCTCAAAGACGCGGCTATTCTCGCCAATTGTCGCGAGCGCGAGGTGCGCCGGCAATGGATACAACGCATCATCGATCACGACGGCACCACGGGCGAGGAAGGAGGCATAGAGGCTTGGCTTCAGCTCGGGGAAGCGGTTGGTCTCGCGCGCGAGGTACTTTGGTCCGAGAAGCTGGTGCTGCCCGGGGTGCGTTTCGCCGTGGATGCGTATTTTAATTTCGCCCGGCGAGCCACCTGGCAGGAAGCGGCCTGTTCTTCTCTGACCGAGTTGTTCGCGCCCACAATTCATCAACGGCGGTTAGAAAACTGGCCGCAATGCTATCCCTGGATCAGACCGGAAGGCTACCGCTATTTTCGTAAACGCTTGAGCGAGGCGCGGCGTGATGTCGAGCATGGCCTCGAAATCACCTTGGCGTATTTCAACACCCGCGAGATACAGGAACGCGCCTTAGGCATACTGCAGTTCAAGCTGGATGTCTTATGGTCGATGCTGGATGCGATGTGGATGGCCTATATCGAAAATCGCCCGCCCTATTATTGCATAGAGTGACATGGACGATTGCCCTTTTCGCGCTCCAGGTGCGATCCCGCAGATCGCCCAAGGCCACCGCTTGCAATGGGAACCCGCGCAAGATTGTTACGTGATCCTTTACCCCGAAGGCATGGTCAAATTGAACGGAACTGCGAGCAAGATCCTCAAACTGTGTACCGGTAAGATGTCCGTCGCCGAGCTGATCCGCGAGCTAAACGCTCAATTTCCGGACGCAAACGTTGCGGACGATGTGTCGCGTTTTCTCCAAGTGGCCCACGAAAATGGCTGGATCTGCGCAAAACCATCTCCCTAAACCGCTGTGGCTCCTCGCAGAGCTTACCTATAAGTGTCCGCTGCAGTGCCCCTACTGCTCCAACCCAGCCGACTTTGCCAAATACAAGGACGAGCTGGGCACTGAGGACTGGCTCAGAGTGTTACGTCAGGCGCGAGCCCTGGGCGCGACCCAGCTTGGCTTATCCGGCGGCGAGCCCTTGCTGCGCCGGGATCTCGAAGCTCTGATCGCGGAAGCACGTCGCTTGGGTTTTTACACCAACCTTATCACTTCCGGCGTGGGGATGGATGAAGCGCGCGTGCGGGCGTTCCGCGCGGCGGGCTTAGACCACATCCAGTTGAGCTTCCAGGCCAGCACCGAAGAGCTGAACGATTACATCGCGGGCACTAAAGCCTTCCAACACAAGCGGGAAATGGCACACGCGGTGAAGAAGCATGGCTTTCCCATGGTACTTTGTTTTGTGCTGCACCGGGAAAACGAAGACCAGATCGAGCACATGCTGGAGCTGGCGATCCGGTTGGAGGCGGATTATGTCGAGCTCGCCACCACGCAGTATTACGGCTGGGCATTCTTAAACCGGGACCGGTTGATGCCCACACGGGCGCAGATCGAGCACGGTGAGCGGATCGCCCACGCCTATCAGGAAAAGATGAAGGGCAAGATGAAGATCTACTACGTGGTGCCGGATTATTACGAGCAGCGCCCCAAAGCTTGCATGAACGGGTGGGGTTCGATCTTCCTCAGCATCACGCCCGACGGCACGGCGCTCCCCTGTCACGCCGCAGGACAGCTTCCGGGACTGCTGTTTCCAAACGTGCGCCAACACAGTATCGAGTGGATCTGGAACGATTCTCCTGACTTCAACCGCTTTCGCGGTTTTGAGTGGATGAAGGAACCATGCCGCAGTTGTCCGGAACGTTTCAAGGATTTTGGCGGCTGCCGCTGCCAGGCGTATATGCTCACCGGGGATGCAGCCAACGCCGATCCGGTGTGCAGCCTGTCGCCCCATCACAGCCTCATCGAGAAAGCGCTAGAGTCAGCCCAGAGAACGGATCGGTCCGAAAAACCGCTTATTTTCCGGAATCCCAAGAACTCCAAATCGTTCGTGGAAAAGAAACGTCCGCTCGCGCGCACTTAGGGGTGCGAGCCGATATAGGCGAGGGGAGAAGGACGCCGTGGGCGCTTTGCTCGATCCTTTCAACCGCACCCTGGAAGACCCGGACGCTGAGGATGAGGCCCGCTATCTCACACTGGGCCGCGGTTACGCCGACCACGTCTTGCTGGTGGTTTGGACGGAGCGGGACGAGGACGCGATCCGCATCATCTCCGCCCGCAAGACCAGTCCGGGAGAGGCCCGGAACTACGAGGATTGACCCATGCGCGAGGAATACGATCTCAGCAAAGCCAGGCGGGCAAAAGATGTCCCGGCACGCTGCCGGTGAGCCCGGCCACCATTAAGAAGAACGCCGTCGCGAGCCTGGCGGGTAGCGGTGGACCAACACCCAGAACCATCTTATGCGCGGTACTTGCGCGGTACCTAATCGCTTGACTCACCCACGAGACTAAGCTAACTTACTTAGCTAAGTCAGCATGGGTATATACCATGACCACTGTCAACGTGCACGAAGCCAAGACCCAGCTCTCGCGCCTACTGGGGGCCGCTGCCTCGGGCTAGGAGATCATCATTGCCAAGGCCGGAAAGCCTATTTGCCAAGCTGGTCCCGATCGAGAAGCCGAAGCGCGAACCAGGACGCTTGAAAGGGCTTATCCAATGGTCCGACCTTCTTCGACCCATTGCCAGAGGACGTTCTGGAGGTGATGGAAAATGGCTACGAGCATGATCCGTTGCGCCGGAAGTGAACCTCTTACTGGACACCCACGTGCTGATCTGGTGGCTGGGGAGTCTCCCCATGCTCTCCGCAGATGCCCGCGATGTGGTCGCCGATCCAGAAAACGAGGCCTTCGTCAGCAGCGCGAGCGCCTTCGAAATCGCCACCAAATATCGTCTCGGTAGTTATCCGTGGTCGCCGCGTTGGTCGACGGACTGGATGAACACCTCCGCCGCGAAGGTTTCAAGCCCGTGGCGATCTCGCTGCCCCATGCGCTCGCGGCGGGCCGCTTACCGGGACCGCACAAAGATCCCTTCGACCGCATGCTGATCGCGCAAGCACAGCTTGAAGGCTTCACAGTGGTGACCTCCGATCCCGTCTTTCAACGCTATCGCGTACCTGTGGTGTGGTAGCGGCTCGCGACGAAGCTAGAGTCCAGTCACGAGCGGATGGCGGTAAAGCAGAGATCCCATTCCGTAGTTGCTAGCGTGACATCGGCGAAGCCGGCCTGGCGCAGGCGATCGGGGAAGGTGAACGGGTCGACGGGCACAAGGACATCGTCGATATGGAATTCACGCATCTCGGGGGAGTCGAGGCTGTCGGCGCCGAAGAAGACACCGCCGGGTTTGAGCACCCTCGCGACTTCGGCCAGCAGGCGATCTTGGAGCTCCGAAGAATGAACATGGTGGAGCATCGTGAATGACGATGCAGCGCTGAAGCTGGCATCTTGGAAGGGAAGCTGAGTCGTGTCAGCGTTGACGACCTCGACGTTCGTGCCAGCTAGTCGCTCGGCCAGCCCAGCGCTTAGAACAGGGTCGAGCTCGACCGCCGTCAAGCGGTCCACCGTGTGCCGCAACACGTCGGTCGTCTTTCCAGGCCCGGAACCGATCTCGATCAGATGATCTCCCAGCTCGACGCTCGGGAGCACCCGAGGGATGAGATCGTTTGCGTGACCCAATCGGCCCAGTCTTCGCTCGTCAACAGTTCAAGATGTGCTTGATTCATGGGGTGCCCCTACCCTTTCGCATCAACCTCTTTCGCTGCTGCGTGCGCCCAAGATCTAAGCGCCGTCTGTCGCGTGCGTGGATAGTGTCCACATGCAAAGCTCATCAGAGGTGAGTTCATAGGAATGCACTGTTCCTGCCGGAACGACATAGAAGTTGCCCGGCCCAACGGTCTTCTCGCAGTGTTATCGCGTGGTCCGAGGCTGCGCCGTGGCGACCATGCACTTTGCGTTGACAACCACTGCTGTCTCGCCTACCATTTCTTACGTTTGTCTTACCCAGAGGATATTCCATGCACACGACCAGACTTTCCAGTAAAGGGCAAGTGGTCTTGCCCAGCGCTACCCGCGCCACGCGCGGATGGACAACGGGTACCGAGTTCGCCGTCGAAGAAACGCCGGAAGGCGTGCTGCTGCGGCCGCTCAAACCCTTTGCGCAAACGCGGGTGGAGGAGGTGTTTGGCATGGCTCGCTACCAAGGTCCAAAACGCTCGCTGAAAGATATGGCAGAAGCGGTGTTGGCCGAGGCGCGCAAGCGCAAATAATGACCGCGCTCGACACCAATGTGGTAGTGCGCTTTCTCGTCAATGACGATGACCAACCAGCGCAGCGGGCACGCGCCCTGATTGCAGCCGGTAATGTGCACATCCCGCCCACGGTACTGCTGGAAACGGAATG
>JBOIEE010000129.1:0-28529 GCA_050740975.1 Gammaproteobacteria bacterium
CGCAGCTCATAAGCCAATGAGCTCTTGTCTTTTGGTACTTCCAGATGCAGATCGATATCGCCTCCTCTGCGCCGATCATCGACCCGCGAGCCAAACACGCGCACGATGGCATCCTCGCCGAAGACTTTCCTAACCACCCCCTTGATCGCTGCTTTCTCTTCGTCGCTAAGCCTCATCGCGGCCTCGGTGTAATGTGGTTAGCTTGAGGGGGCCATGTTTTCATGTTAATAATAATACTGCATTTGACAGCACTCAGCTGTTTATCCATGCTCTTCGTCGCTCTTCTAAAATTCGCCGACGGTAGGGCATGAAATCCGCTTCCTCGAATAACATGCGTTTGATGATTTCCGCATACAAGCGGTGTTCTTTGCAACAAACGACTTTCCGGTAATCAGTGCCTGGCGCAAGATAGGATCCCGGCTGCTTGCAAATCCACCAAGTCGATGGGGCTTGCGGTCGCCATCGCGAGGTCTTCCATCACTCGGATCTTCTGCTCTGGCTCCAGAGCTTTTTCCCCGGCGACCGCTAGATCGAGGTCGCTGTCGTGGCGCCGCTCCCCGCGCGCGAGAGCCGAAAAGGATGCCGAGCTTCACGGCCGGATGTGCGGCAAGGATGTCTTGCAACAGGCACTGGAGTTTTTCTGTTCCGAAGCCAACTCAGGTAGTATATCGGACTGCGTACTGTCGCACGTTTGGGAAAGGCTTATGATCTTTGGCGTCAGTTCCATGACCTCGCTAAATCGTTTCTCTAGCTCATCTTTCACATAATCGTGCGCGATTTCGTTCCTTAGGGCTGTCATTTGACGGACTATGGCTGCGCTCTCTGTCAGCCCTTTTTCTCGGCGCGGTTAATGGTATCGATTAAAGTTCCACCGATCTCCAACTCCACAGCATCTACAGCGCGTAAAACCTTTCGTAGCATCAAGTCGATCGCTCTTGCGTAACGGCTGGTCAGGGTCTCGAAGGCGTCGTATTCCTCTGGGGTGTAAGAGCCCTTGATACCAATATCGGAACAGATCTGGTACGAGCGCGAAAGCCAGCGGATGGCACTGTCCATCATGGTGAGATTCTGGCGCAGGATTTCGACATCGGTGCTGGAAGTCATAGCCTAACCCCGGTCAAATAGGCCTTGCGGGCAAACGGATCGTCGAGAGTTGGCTGGCTGATTACGATGTCGATTTTCTGCTCCCCGAGCTGGTCATGGAGACGAAGCCTTAACGGCCTGATGGTCGAGGGATCCATTTGGTAGGAGATGATGAGCAGGTCGATATCCCCTCCTCGCATCGAGTCATCGGCTCTGGAGCCGAACACATACACCCGCGCGTCCGGGTCAAATACGGCCACCGCGTCGCGAATAGCGGCTTTCTCTCTTTGGGTGAGCCTCATGGCAATCGGCTTAGATAGGAAAACAATTGACTAAGCCGCACAGGCCTGCCCAGCGCTGCAATCAAAGCTTGACGTCCCGTCGTTCAGCTTCGGTGGCACTGGGCTGGCTAACCCGCGCGATAAACGCCGCAACGTCTCTTGGAGCCGGACTACTCTGAAGACAGCAGCCCTTCTTGAGTGGTTCCTAAGTTGCGTTCGCTTTGGCTCCGGCCTCCTTGGCCATTCTCTGCAAGTCCCCTTTTTGGAAAAGCTCCAATACGATATCGCACCCCCCGATCAGCTCTCCGTCGATGAACACTTGGGGGAAGGTAGGCCAGTTCGAATAACGGGGGAGATTCTGGCGAACCTCCGGCTCAGCCAGCACGTCTACATGCGCATATGGCACACCACAAGCCTTCAGGGCTTCAGAAGTACGCATAGAAAATCCGCACTGCGGCATTCGCGGCGTGCCTTTCATGAAGAGTACGATAGGGTTTTGTTCGATCGTCTGTTTGATCCGATCCATTACGTCCATAGCGGTCACCTCGCAACAAATTAATAAACAATCATGATAAAGAAAATACCCTCGCCTGTCATCCCGCGAGGCTCGCCACAGGCCCACGTCATACGACACAAAAAAGACAGCCACTTAGGGAACTCCCTGATTCAGACAACAAATGCGTGCTCTTGGGGAAATCACTCGAGGCCGATTGAACCAAAATATGGCATTGAGCTCGGAGTGGCGCCCCATCATGGGGTTGGGTTATGATCGGTTTCTGCCACCATTTCGGGGAACCAAGATCACGCAACGCAGACAGCGGCAGCCCCCTAGGCTCAAATGGAGGGAAGCGGGGAAACGGCCAAGGCGGCCCGGCGACTCACCGGCCTGGCGCAGCGCCTGTCCCCGTGAGCGCTAGCCGGTACCTTGATGAAGCGACTCGTTGCTATCTTAGCTTACACCTTGCTGCCGCTAGGTTACGCCGTCGGCGGGAGTTTCGATCATAGCCACCGCGCGTGGACTGAATTGTTACGGCAACACGTCGTCTTGATCGACGGCGGCAGCGGCTCTCAGGTGCGCTATGCCGAATTCAAGAACAAACGTACCGAGCTGAAAGCGTACTTGGATACACTGTCCTCCGTGACGCGACCGGAGTTCGGACGTTGGAGCAAAGCGCAACAACTCGCGTATCTCCTTAACGCGTACAACGCCTTCACCGTCGAATTGATCCTCACGCGTTATCCGGATCTCGCGTCGATCCGGGATTTCGGACGGTTTATCGACAACCCATGGAAAAAGCGCTTCTTCAAGCTGCTGGGCCAAGAGCAGAATTTGGACGGCATCGAACACGGCGTCATTCGCGCCCCGGGCGTCTATGACGAACCTCGCATCCACATGGCGGTTAACTGCGCGTCTATCGGCTGCCCTATGCTGCGCGAGGAAGCTTACGTCGCCCATCGCTTGGCCGTACAGCTCGAGGAGCAAGTCGTGCGGTTCCTCTCGGACCGCTCGCGCAATCGCTATGATGCCGCCACGCATGCCCTTGAAGTGTCCGAAATCTTCGTCTGGTACCGTGAAGATTTCTCAAGCGGTTTCCAAGGGATCCGGTCCCGAGAACAGTTTTTCGCCAAGTACGCGGGGCTGCTGACCGACGACCCCGACGGGCAAAACCTGATTCGGAGCCAACAGGCAAAGATCAAGTTTCTCGATTATGATTGGGCCTTGAACGATTTCAGAGATTAGTGTTGCCGGGAACATGAACACGCTGTGGCGAAATGATCGCTCACTGCTCGTGGAGCAGTCGAGCCACGAGCCTCGCACCAGGGAGCCGGCGGGGCCACTTTGTGCCGCCGAGGATCATGAAGGTGACTACTTGAGCCCCGAAGAGATTCACGCATGGCCGCCGTACACGAGCCTGCCGCAGCCCACCCTGCGTCGCGAAGCCCTGCGCGGGCGCCTGCAGGACATCGGCTGCTGGACGCCTGAGCAGATCGCGGGCAAGCGCTGGAACATCGGCTGCGTGGCGCTCGAAATCACTCAGCGCTGTAATCTCGACTGCACGCTGTGCTATCTCTCGGACACCTCCGAGGCGGTCAAGGACGTACCGCTTCAAGAAGTCTTTCGCCGCATCGAGATGATCTATCAGCACTACGGGGAGAATACGGACGTCCAGGTGACGGGCGGCGATCCGACGCTCAGGAACCGAGGCGAACTCATCCAGATCGTGCAGCAGATCACCCAATACGGCATGCGGGCTTCGCTCTTCACGAACGGCATCCGTGCCACACGCGCGCTGCTCGCGGCGCTCTGCGAGGCGGGACTTACCGATGTCGCCTTCCACGTCGATTTGACGCAGCAACGAAAGGGTTATGGCTCCGAAGTTGAGCTTAACGCGATTCGAGAGCAATACATCGAACGCGCACGCGGCTTACCGCTTTCGGTGTTTTTTAACACTAGCGTCTTCGAAGGCAATTTTCATGAACTCCCAGCCCTGGTGCGCTTCTTTCGCAAGCACGCCGATGTGGTACGGATGGTTTCGTTTCAGCCGCAAGCCGATACCGGCCGCGGCGTGCTGAGAGCGCGCGGCGCCGGTATCACTTCGGACACCGTGATCGATCAGATCAACCAAGGCGCTGGGGCCGATCTGCGCTTTGATACGTTCATGGTGGGGCACCCGCGCTGCAACCGCTACGCGATGGCCTTCGAAATCAACGGCAATCTTTACGCGTTCTTCGACGCCCCGGCCTTTATCGTGCCTCTGATGAATCAGACCGCACAGGTACGCTTCGACCGCAGAGATCGCCGGGCCGCTGTCCATGCCGCGATCAAGGCCTTTGCGCTGAGCCCAGGACTTTGGCGGCAAGGTGTGAGCTGGTTAAGCCGGACCTTATGGGCGGCGAGATCGGATCTCTGGGCCGCCCGCGGCCGCATCAATAAACTGTCGTTTTTCGTCCATAACTTCATGGATGCCTGCCGGCTCGAACGTGATCGCGTGCACGGATGCGTTTTTATGGTGGCCTCGGCCGACGGCCCCATCTCGATGTGTCTGCACAACGCCAAACGCGACGCCTACATCCTCCGGCCCCTAAAGCTCGCAACCGCGGAAGGCGAATGGTTGTGGGATCCCTTGACCGGCGTGACCGCGGCCGGGGAAGCCGATGAAGTCTCGTTGCAAGGCCGCGACATCGCTCCGCGAAATCTTCCCCGCAAGTACCTCAGAGGCAGGCAGCGGCAGGCTATCCTGGGCGACACAAACTGTTAAACCGGCCAGCGTGTAGGACCAACGCCGTGCGTGAACAACCGTCAAGGACCATGCAAGTGACAACCCAACGCCCCTGGGTTGCGGTCCTGCTGGTGCAAATTACCCTCTCGGGTTGCGCGTCGCTGGTCAAGCTACCGGAGCTAACCGATGAGGTTGAGGGCGAATTGCCGATCCGGGCCTACGCACGGGTGCTGCACAAATACGTCAATGATCGTGGCGAAGTGGATTTTCCAGCACTGCAGCGCGATCGAGCGGACCTCGAGCGTTACCTGGCGTATGTCACCCGTACCCCGGCAAGCGCGTTTTCCCATCCGTGGGAGCGCCTAGCCCATTACATCAATAGCTATAACGCCCTGTCCATGTACAACGTGATCGATCTCGGCATTCCGGACACCCATGCGGGATGGCGAAAGATTCGCTTCTTCGTGCTGCGAAAGTTCAACATCGGCGGCAAACCGATGTCACTCTATGCTTACGAGAACGACGTCATCCGCACGCTCGGCGAACCGCGGGTCCACTTTGCGCTTAATTGCGTCGCGCTCGGCTGCCCTATCCTGCCTAAGAAACCCTTCACCGGAATACTGCTGGACGCGGAGCTGGAGCGCGAGACCCGCAAGTTTTTCTCAGAGGAACGTAATCTGCGTATTGACCACGCCGAGAAGAAGGTCTATCTGAGCGAGATCCTGAGTTTTTATAGCGAGGACTTTACCCCCGTATACGCCCCCAGTCTGATCGCCTATGTCAACCGCTATGTCGCGGACCCGATCCCCAAAGACTACACGGTGGAGTTCATCGACTACGACTGGACCATCGCCAACGCACGGCGTGCCCGGCCGGTCGCGACGGCCTCAGAGCTTGTGAAAAAATCGTCGCGAGCGACGGGAGGTCGCGTTCCGCCGGAGCGAAGGACCGTTTCGCCGGGAGCGAAACGGCGCGTAAGCCTCGCAGGGGCGAGTCTCAAGGATGAGACGAGCAACCGGAGTGTATAGTGAAATACCTGAGGATCCCGAGCACCGCCGGAACGCGAGATCCCGAGCGCAGCAGATTTTGTCACAAGCTCTCACTCCGGCCCCCGATAGTGAGCAGACCCAAAGCAACCGGAACTCCTCGCCAGGGGCACTTCAGATCTGCACCCGTTCACGCGCGGTGGTGACGCGGACCCTGCTTTGGGCCATTCGGTCTTTTCTGGGCGCACTGTTTCTCGCCACGGGCATCGGTAAGCTGCTCGACAACCGCGGTTTTGCTCAGGTGATCGCGACCTATGAGCTCGGCATTCCCGAGCCTGGTTTGTTGCCGCTCGCGCTCGGCATCTCCTTGCTGGAGCTTGCGGTCGGGATCAATATTCTGCGTGGCCGAAGACTTAAGCAGAACGTGCTCGCCACGCTCGTCTTTCACATCGGTTACACGGCGCTTGCGGCGACTACGCTGGTCAGAGGACTCCCGATCGAGAATTGCGGTTGCTTCGGAGTCTTCCTCGCCCGACCCCTGCGCTGGTCTATGGTGGGCGAAGATCTGGCCCTCACGGCCGTCAGCGCAGTGGGTGTGTTTCTGCTTAGCAACCGGAGCCGGCGCACCTGAGCTGAAGTGACGGTTGACGGTACCTGAACCAACGGATGCTCGTGAACCTATGAACAAGAAAAAGTTTTTTTTGCTGCTGAGCGTCGTCCTGCTCGTAGCCGGTTTCTTCACCTTCGATCTGGGGCAATACCTGAGCCTGGATTTTTTCAAATCACAGCAAGCGCGTATCGATGCTTATTACCACGCGCAGCCCTTGCGCTTGGGCCTAATCTATTTTGCGCTGTATGTCGCGGTGACCGGTTTATCCTTGCCTGGAGCCGCCATCATGACGCTGGTCGCCGGCGCGATCTTCGATCTCTTTTGGGGCACGGTGATCGTATCCTTTGCCAGCAGCCTCGGCGCCACCCTAGCCTTCCTCGCCTCTCGTTTGTTGCTGCGCGATATGGTCCAAAACCGCTTTGGCGATAAGCTCAAAGCCGTCAATGCCGGCATCGAAAAAGACGGGGCCTTCTATCTGTTCATTCTGCGCCTGGTTCCCGCCTTCCCTTTTTTCGTGATCAACCTGGTGATGGGACTGACCCCGATTAAAGCCGCCACCTTCTACTGGGTGAGCCAGCTCGGCATGCTGGCCGGCACCTTGGTTTACGTGAATGCCGGTACCCAGATCGCGAAAATCGATTCCGCGGCCGGGATCTTATCCCCCGGGCTTATTGCCTCTTTTGTCCTGCTGGGGTTGTTCCCACTGCTCGCCAAGAAGCTGGCCGAATACGCCAAGGCGCGAAAGGCCCTGCGCCGCTTCCCCCGCCCCAATCGGTTTGACCGCAACCTGGTGGTGATCGGCGCGGGTTCTGCGGGACTGGTAGCCGCTTACATCGCCGCCGCGGTGAAGGCAAGAGTGACGTTGATCGAAAAACACAAAATGGGCGGCGATTGCCTCAACACCGGCTGCGTGCCATCCAAGGCTTTGCTACGCTCGGCCAAGTTTCTGGCCCACGTTAAGCGCGCCAAGGAGTTCGGGTTTCACACCGCCCAGATCGAATTCGACTTCGCCCAGATCATGCAGCGGGTTCAGCGCATCGTGCATGCGGTCGAACCGCATGATTCGATTGAGCGCTACACTTCACTTGGCGTCGAATGCATTCAAGGCGAGGCCCGCATCACCTCGCCTTACACCGTCCAGGTTAACGGTAAAACGATAACTACGCGCAGCATCGTGATCGCCGCCGGCGCCCGGCCTTTTGTTCCTCCCATTCCTGGTCTTGAGGAGGCCGGCTATCTCACTTCAGACAGCGTATGGGGATTGCGTCACTTGCCGGGCCGTCTGGTGATCTTGGGCGGCGGGCCGATCGGCTGTGAGCTGGCCCAAGCCTTCGGCCGCTTCGGCAGTCGTGTGACCCAAATAGAAATGCTGCCGCGTCTCCTGCCACGTGAAGACCCCGAGATCGGGGCGATGCTCAAAGAGCGTTTTGAGCGCGAAGGAATCGATGTACGCCTGGGCTACAAAGCTTCCGAATGTCGCGTACGTAATGGACAGAAAACACTCATCGGCACGCGCGCCGGTGAAGACAAAGGGGAAATCGCGATTGAATTTGATGCCCTGCTGGTCGCGGTGGGACGGATCGCCAATACCGAAGGCTATGGGCTGGCGGAGCTGGGGATCTCACTGACCCCTGCCCGCACCATCGAGACCGACGATTGTTTGCAAACGCGTTATCCCAACATCTACGCCTGCGGCGATGTCGCCGGCCCCTTCCAATTCACCCACACCGCATCCCATCAAGCGTGGTACGCAGCAGTCAACGCACTGTTCGGTAGCTTCAAGAAATTCCGCGCGGACTACTCGGTGATCCCGTGGGCCACCTTCACCGATCCAGAGGTCGCTCGCGTCGGGCTGAACGAGCAGGACGCCAAGGCGCGAGGGGCCCCTTACGAGGTGACCACTTATCAACTGGCGGATCTCGATCGCGCCATCACCGAGGAGGAAGCACACGGGCTGGTTAAAGTGCTGACGGCTCCGGGAAACGATCGGATCTTGGGCGCCACCATCGTCGGTGATCACGCCGGTGATATTATCGCCGAGTACGTCGCGGCCATGCGGCATAAGCTCGGCCTGAATAAAATTCTAGGCACGATCCACATCTATCCCACCCTAGCGGAAGCGAACAAATTCGCCGCCGGCGCCTGGAAACGCGCCCACGCCCCCCAAACTCTGCTGCTCTGGGTACAGCGCTATCACCAATGGCGACTGGGTGCGGGGGGTGGCGCAACAGCGATCCGAACAGGGCCATGAACACGAGACTCCTTCCTTAACCATAGGCATTGCGTAATTTAATGCAACTTTGAAGAGCAAGTGGCAAACCTATTATCTTGGGCATATAATTATCTCATGCCACATACGACCACGCTTGCACCAAAGCCACTGCACGTAGGGCCCCAAGGCCGGGTTGTGATTCCGGCCGAATACCGCCGGGCACTTGGCGTGGAGGCGGGCGATACGCTCGTGTTATGGCTGGAGGGCGACCGCTTGATTTTGCGTCGTCGCCAGTCGGTGGAAGAAGATCTGTGGCGATTAATGGCTGAGATTTCGGGTAGCCTTGCTGACGAGTTGCTCACTGAGCGCCGGGAGGAAGCGAAACGTGAGGCCCCACGCTAACACCACGTTTGTCCTCGATGCGTCGGCTGTACTCGCCTACCTTCAGCAAGAGCCGGGAATGCACGCGGTGCATGATGCGCTGCAAGGAGGCTCGGCCATCAGTACTGTCAATCTTGCGGAAGTCTGCGCCAAGCTCAAAGGTCGGGGCTTGGCGCCGAGGCCTATTATGGAGCGTCTCAAAGCGCTTGGGCTGGAAGCGACTGCGTTCACGGAAGAAGACGCGATGCTCTCAGGCGAGATGGTGTCGACGACGCGGCCACTGGGCCTAGCGTTAGGGGACCGGGCGTGTCTGGCATTATGTCGGCGTCTAAGTGTGACGGCCCTGACAACAGAGAAGGTGTGGGCAGAGCTTAACCTCGGCTTCGAGGTACGTGTGATCCGTTAACACCGAGAGTCAGGATACTGTCTTTCCCGAAAAATCCTTCTGCGAGGAGAAATTCCGCGCCGACTACTCGGTGATCCCCTGGGCCACCTTCACCGATCCGGAAGTCGCCCGCGTCGGGTTGAACGAGCAGGACGCCAAGGCGCGAGGGACGAACGTGCCGATCAATTCGGCTAACAGGCGCTGCCTAAGAGACATCGGACCCTCCTTTCGATGTGGGTTACAAACAGAATGCTCGATGGCGTTTCAGCCCTTTATGCGCCGTCACTCGGGCATGTACCGGTTGCAGTCCCTTTGTGTGCAGCGAATGGGGAGAGACGTTAGCATTTCCCATGGCGCAGCGGCAACATTCTGTCAGCCGCACGTTTCCTTTGACGCCTTCAGGGTTGTGATATATCGTGCTCGTTATTGCGTCTTAGTACTATAACCGTCACACCATAAGACCGGCGGTTTAAAGGACATGAAGTCAACTACCCTTTCGGCCTTGAAACGCCCCCGCTGCTTTATTCCTCTGAGCCTTTTTCTGATCCTCATCGTTGCTCTGGGGATTCTATTTCACCCATCGATTCAGAAAAAATTCCTGCTGGCGCAGCTTACGCCACTCACGGAAGGATTGCATATCGCCCACGTCCATCTGACCCCCTGGTCCTTGACCCTTGAAGACGCGCATGTGCGCTACCGGGGAGGCGATTTTCGGCTCAAATCCGCCCTGGTGAGATTTTGTCTCGGTGCCTTACTCAGAAAGACCATCAGCCTTGACCAGGTATCGGTCGATCAGCTCTCGGTCGATTTGACCCATTTTAAACCCGATGAGACACCTAAAAGTGATACCCCCTTTAGCGGCGTACTGGCTTCTTTGAATACAGGTTTGCGCATCGCCATCCCTGAGCTGAGTGTAAACGGCCGAATGACAAGGAAGCCCGGCGAGACCATCCGTGCCAAGATCAATGGCGGGCTTCAAACGGAGGCGGTCGGTGGACTCAACCTCGCCTTGAGCCTTCACCGCCAAGGCCAGCAGCTAGGCGTTGATGGCGTGCTTTACCTCAAGCAGAGCGCCAGAGGCGGATTCGAGGCGATAGCGACGGATCTAAGAGCGCGCGTTAAGGCAAAAGCACTGCCACTGCCGCTCGAGGAAAAGGCACGGATCGCCGTATCGGTCAAAGAGGGTATATTGTCCAACACCGCTCGCAGCGGTGAACAGGCGATCAGCCCGGAAGTGATCAGGCTGGGGATCTATCTGGACCCCGAAAAACCTCGTTCCGTGTTGGGATTTTCCGGGGTCTACGACGGTAACGTAGGCCTACTGCGAGGGGCTTATCGGATAAGCGCCAATCAGGCGTTGGTACGCCCTTACCTCAAAGGACAACCCGTACCCAATATGATCGATAAGCTTACGGGCCAGATGCGCTTGGACATCACGAAGCTGATCGGCGATGTTACCCTGAACAATGATCTCACGCTGACGAACCTTAGGAAATTCTCCGGAGAGCCGTCAATGCCGCAAACGCTTTCCGTGCTATCTGAACTGAGCCTCACTTTAGAAGCGGATGCGCTGCGGCTTAGCCGCTTTGACACCCAGCTTATGGACGACGGCGGTAAGCGCTATCTGAGCACCACGCTCCCGAGCGCGGTTCGCCTAGGTTTGGAGGATCCCATGCGGTTCCTGGAAACAAACAAGCCCCTTTTTCTTCTGCGACTCGAAGGGATCCCGGCTTCCTGGGCTGCTCCACTCATACCCGGTTACACCATCAGCGATGGCCGCTTGCAAGGGGTATTCAAGCTTGTCGCCGCAAAAGCCAACACCTTGCGCGTTGTGCCCATGAAGGCTCTTACCCTCAAGGGGGCGCGTGTTTCCCAGGGCGAGCAGCCCATCGCCGAGCAACTTGGGCTCACTATGCGCCCTCAGTTTAGCTATAAGAAATCGGCGCTAGAAATAGCCATAGAGGATTTCGTCGTCGAAGAGGGTACAAGCCGTCTCGCCTCAACCACCCTTAAGGCGCGGATCCCAAACGCAGGCAAAGGGGATCCCGAGGTGCATGTTGACGCTAAGGCGGAAGTCGATCTAAACCAGCTAGCAACCCTGCCGACACTGCGCGAGGGCTCCGAGAAGCTTCCTTCCGAGCTATCCTTTGCATTCCAGGGCAAGGTCGCAAAGTCCACTCGTACGATCCAGATCCAAGAGCTGACCGGGGGGTTGTCGCAGGGCGCAGGGAAAAGATTTTTCACCATCGATCTTGCGCGGCCCATCAGCGTTCCCCTCAAACAGGAGAAAGGAAAATTAAAAAACCCCCAAGGGACGCTCGCGACGGTTTCTATCGATAAGCTGGATCTCGCATGGCTTTCGCCTTTTGTCCCAGACGCTGAGCTATCGGGCAAGATTACTCGCGCCGAATTTGAGCTTAATTCGGATGGAAAAGACCAGTTCGTCCTCACCCCGCGGATCCCTTTAGAAATTACCGGGCTCTCGGTCACCAGCGAGCGCGAAGCCCTGTTTGAGAGCCTTGCGGTGAAACTGAGCCCTACCCTCACATACTCCCCCGAGCGCCTGCAGATCGACTACCGGAAACTCGGCATTAGCGCAAATAACAAGCCGCTCATCGCAGCCAGCGGTACGCTTTCCCTGCCGAGCAGCCAGCCGGCAAGCGTCAAGACCAGCGGCGATACTGAAATCGACCTGCAAGCGCTCGCCGGGCAACCGCTGGTCCAGCGACTGTTGGGGGCGCCCATCACCGGTTCAGCGCGCATCAACGCCGATTATCGTCTGGTTCAGGCAAACCGAGCTTTGGACATCGAGCGCTTGGCCGTAAAACTGTCGCAAGAGGACTCCCCGATCCCAGCCATTGAAGTACAGAGCAACGGCAAAATTCGCGTTCCCACGGCACTGCGGCCAGGCGAGCCGCTAGCACGCGGCACGAGGGGCGGGATAAACCTGGTCGTCAGGAATTGGAAGCCCACGCCGTTTGAACAGGTGTTGCGTGAAAGGAACATCAGTTTTACCCAAGCCTCTGGCAACGCGACGCTCGCCTCGGATGGCCGCGCTCTGAGCCTGGATACCAAAGAACCATTCGTGATCCAGGATCTCCAGGTCAGGAACGAAAAGGGCGATCTGCTTCATCCCCTCACTCTGGGCTTCAAAGGAACCCTATCGATTTCGGACCGGGACCTGCGGGCGAAAGTCGATGACGTGACCATCGATTTTCTTGAACAGAACCCAGGAAAGGCCCTGCGGGCGAATGTCGCGTTTGAGCTTAACCGAGAGGAGGAAAGGTTTAAGCAATTATCGGCGAAGCTATTCGCGTGGCTTCCAGAATGGCTGGACCAGCCGGCGATGTATCCGGGCCACTCTCTGGTGGATGGTGCGCTTGAATCTGCATTCGAGATCGATCCGTTTGGAAAGATCAAATGGAATACCGGGATCCGAGACTTAAAAGGCCGGGAGAAACTACCGCTGCAAGCGATCACCTTAACTGGCAACGGAGTGTTAATGCGAGATGGCGGATTCTCTTTGCGCGCGCCTCTAACCACCGAAGGCAAGTCAGGGAAAAGCGATGCGGTGATAACGGCAAATTATTCAACACAGAGCGAGCCGGGCTTATTGCAGCTAGGGATCAGCGGCCGGCAGTTCTACCTCAACGACATACTCGCCACCTTCGATAAGATCCGCACCAAACCCGCCGCTGCCAAAGAGCAAAAGAAGCCGAAAGAAGCCCCCCCCGAGGCGGAAGAGGCGGTGTTGAGTCAGACGCCCGACGCGCGCGCGTTCTGGGATCGGTTGCCTTATCCGAGCCAACTCGAGCTCAAGCTCAATCAACTGTTCTATACAGACTACTTGGTGCTCCATGGGATCCGAGGGGGGTTCGATCTCACGGCCTCCCGGCTCGGTGTGAGAAATTTCTCTGCCTATTTTCATGAAAGTCCCATCACCGTGGATGGCGGAGTCGACTTCAAGGCCCTGGACATCAAACCTTATGATCTTAAATTGGATGGGGCGATCAAAGAATTCGATCTGAATAAATTCTTCACCGAGCTGATACCCAAGTCCAAGCCTCGAGTGGAAGGCTTGTTCGGGGTCACGTTCGATCTAGCCGCCCAATCGCCTAATCTTGACCAGTTTCGCAACCACCTTGATCTCGACATCAAGCTCAGCAGCCGAGATGGCGTTTTTCGACCCCTACCGCCCGACAACGTGTTCCTCACCGGCGCCACGCCCGTGTTAGGCGTCATCGGCGAGGGTTTGTCTTTTGTGCCGACCATCGGGCTCGGAGCCGGTGTAGTGCCGCGCTTGGTCTCCTACATCAAGGAAATCGACTACGACACGATCGATATACACATCACGGGTGGGGGACCCAAGGGCCTGACCATCGAGCAATTCCTGGTTAACAGCCCGAACATTTTGATCACGGCCGAGGGAGGCATCGAATATCGCGCCGGTGTGGATGTCTTGAACAGGCCCTTGTCTCTTTCCGCGGAAATGAATATGCGCGGCAGAGGAGCGGCCATTCTACATACCCTGGACCTGCTGAAACCGGAGCAGGATAGATTCGGTTACTGGAAAGGGCCCGAATTCAGGATCTGGGGCACCCCCCGCAAGCCGAAATCGAATTTCAACGAGATCATTCAAAAAGCGGGTAAAGAAACGCTCACTGGCGGGATCAGACGCCCCTTCTCCGGGATCATCGGAAATTTCAGGTATCGCTGGTGAGAGATCCGAAGGGTCTCAAAGGTGGTTACGCATCGGATGCGAACTTTTTCCGCCCTAAGAGACGCAAAGTGATAGCCCGGCCCGTGCGAAGGAGCGGGTACAGTAGTTTCGATAAGCTGGCTGAACGGAAAATCATGGCGTTAAGCCGGTTGAATAGCCCGGAAGGAGTACTCAAAGACGCAAGGACATTGAGGCACTCAGCGCCATGATAGAGTCGGTTTCCGAGCTTAAGCACCATTCCGGTATCGAGGTTGAGATTGTGTTTGAATATCTCATCAACCATCGGACCATTTTCCCGCGCATTAACCAACTTTAAACCGACGCTGTCGACTAACCGAGCGTACTTTACGTAAGCACTGCAGAACGGGCAATCGCCCCACCCAAGTACAATCCAAACGCTAACATCACCGGGGCTCCCAAAGCGCAGGCCATCAACATCGGGCCAGTCGGAAATCTCGCCTCTGCACCTAGAAACTGGCAGCGGACAGCCTTTTCGTCAGACACCACCCGATCACCCAGCGCCCCGATTACGGCTCCACGGTGTAAGTATTCCCGAACCTTGAGCAAGGTCTGAGGCGTTCCGATAGAGATGATGGAGTCGGCGATCTTCATCGGCGGTGAGCGACCAAATCCCCCTCCTAGAAACCTGCCGGAGGATCTATACCTCCTGGTGTCTAAAAATCGCCCTTATTGACCAGTGGGGCGGTTGTGATGGACAAGAATAGCAACCTTGTTCCGCAGGCGATATCTATCAATCTGCCAGCGCAAGGCGTAGGTGGCCAGTACGTGCTCGGCGGGGAGTTGCTCGGTGGTAAAGCGCTTGCGCTTCGTCGCGGCCTGTGATTCTCGCCAGCTGTCGAATAGGCTCGCCAACAAAGGGTTGACAAGTAGGCCCTACTTCAGGTAAATTGCTGCAATGCAGCATACATTTGCGCCCAGCTGGCTGGCTCCGGGAGGCGATTTTTCAGATCGCTGGCGCTCCGGGCTGGCCTAGAGTAGGAGTGCATTGCATGGAAAATAATGGACGATCCAAATGGCTGCCACCTATTTTGGTGCCCTTGTTTATCCTATCTGGGTGTGGGATGGCCGCGCAACGGGGGAAACTTCCACTGCGAACCCTAGTCGATACTCAGAGAGACTTTGGCGCGTTCCGTTTGTACCGGACTGCCAATTCTTTGAACCCTAAGCGATACGGAATCTCGACGTCACGCCGTCCTTTTTTGCAACGGGGGGTTGCGTCTTGGTATGGCAGACCCTTTCATCGCAAGAAAACGGCGAGCGGAGAGGTCTATGACATGTACGAAATGACGGCCGCTCACCGGGATTTGCCACTGAGCAGCTATGCGGAGATTACCAATCTGCGGAACGGCCACAAGGTACTGGTACGGGTCAATGACAGAGGGCCATTCCATCCCGATCGCGTTATCGAGCTTTCTTATGCGGCGGCCCTTGAGTTAGGGATCCTAGCCAAAGGTACGGGTCTCGTTGAGGTACGTGCAATAGGGAACCGATATCGGGAAAAGAGTGCAACCCCCATGGTTACCTAGGGGCTAGTTACTGCGTCGCGCGCGGACTGGCCTAAAATCAGGGTGCGCTTTGAGGTGCCAGCACGCGAAACAATATGACCTTCCTATCCGCTCGTAACGGAAGGTTTTTATTGATCCAGAACACGTTTTCGTTATAGGCGGCACGTGTAGGATCTTAAAACCAACTACAAGGAGCTTTTCTATGAAAAATATAACGCAAAAAAGTGTTGTGATAGCAGTCCTTTTCGGCCTGTGTTCCAGTCAGGCGCTGGCCGATCAGCACGTGGTGAAAGCCATGGTGACAAAATACGAACCGGTGGTGGTCTTCGCCCAGCCGGGGGATACCGTAACCTGGACCAATATGGCCGGACACGACAGCGTCTCGCTCTCCGGCATGATCCCCGAGGGGGCCGAGGCGTGGCAGTCGAAGATGGGCGAGAACTTCACCGTAACCGTGCACAAAGAGGGCGCCTATGTGTACAAGTGCTCCCCTCATGTGTCCCTCGGTATGTTGGGCGCCATCGTGGTGGGCCCAACGCCACCGGACAACCTGGCGGCTATCGACGAGGCGTTAAAGACCACCAAAGAACCCAAAGGCATGGTCAAGCGCGTGGTGAAGCAACTGAAGCAAGCCTTGGCGGCTAAGTAAACGGTCCTAGGGACCCAAGCCACGCAGAACACGAGCGGCCCTATTGCCCGTTTAAGATTTCAACGTGCGTCGTCCCCGAACGGCCGCGTAACATCCCTGTATTAGCCAGCGTAAGGTCATGTCCGACATCCTCAAGCCGATCGCGGAGCTCGCCCAAGAAAAACTCGGCACTATTTTGACACATCTGCGAGTCGCCGCACACAGCTCCCTACAGATCCGCTTTTACCGCAGTCGGCGAGTGGAATGAAAAGATTTCTCCCGCTTCTCGTTAAGCGCTTTGACCGACTGATCAGTAAACCCAGGTGGCGGCGATTTGACTCGTTGGTGTGTGATCGTTCCGCTCGCAGCGATGATTTCTTTTTTATTCAGATCGGAGCAAATGACGGAAGGCGACACGATCCAATTTTTCGCTACATCACACAATACGGCTGGCGGGGGATACTGGTCGAACCGGTACCGAGCTATTTTAGCCGCCTAAAGCACAATTACCGAACATTCCCTCAGCTGATCTTCGAGAATAGCGCCATATCCAATGCCGACGGCGAGCGGGACTTCTATCGCGTGCAAGAAGGACAAGACCATCTGCCCGATTGGTGCCGGGGGATTGGAACGCTTTACCCGCAGGTATTGCTCAAACACCGATGGCTCATTCCTGGCCTTCAAGATTATGTGGTAAAAGAGCGGGTAAAATGTCTATCGTTTAACTCGCTTCTTGAAAAGCATAAGGTGCGGAAAATAGAGCTACTGCTGATCGATGCCGAAGGCTACGACTACGAAATCATCAAACAAGTGGATTTCAAACGCCTGCCACCCGCGATTGTTTGTTACGAGCACAAGCACCTAAGCCGTGCCCACCGCTTGGCCTGCGAGCGCTCGCTAACCACCCATGGATACGCCGTCGTTCATCGCTTGGGAAATACCCTAGCCTACTTGCATGATTTACAAAGCCGCTGAGTGATTAAAGCGCGGCGCACTGCTGGCTAACAGGTGATCGGTGCTTCACCGACAAAGAAAACTAACCTACAATACGGCGATCCCGACGCGGCGCCTCCGAAGGATCGCCGCAGAACATCAACCCAAAAAAGGGCAGGTGAATGTCGCTTTCCGCTAAAATCGCCATCGGCGCCATTATCGTTTGGATCGGCTCTATTGTCATCTCCGCTGTCATCGGGCCACCCGACTACAAGCTAACGGAAGAAAAGCAGCGCCAAATCAAGTTTATTTCGGTAACGGTGCAAGCATTCAGTCTTTATTCCATCCCCATAGCCATGGTGGCAGGGGTGTTTGCTTATATGGGTCGCCGAAACCGCAAATTCGAGCAGCAATATGCCAAAGAACGCGCGGAACGGGCTGCCGCTGCAGAGCTCGCGAACGATGAGGGATCGGGATCCGCCTTGCCCCAGGCTGTCGATCCACAGCTGCAAGCCCTGAAACAGGTTCTGGCGGACATCCACGCTTCGAGCAGTTCTGCGCAGACGAAGAAAGAGGCAGAAACCATCGTCGCATCCATCGAACAAACGTGGAACGGCAGTCAGCGCAAGAGTGAGGAATTTAACGGCCGAGTTAAGGCACTGATCGCAATCGCGGACGAGGCGCTTGAAGAAACAAGCTGTACCGCCCTGCAAACGGTAAAAGCTATGCTGTAGGAGTAAAGGGCGTAGAACCGACCACCCATGAGCTACCAAGAACTGGAAGCGGACGAAAAAAGTACTACAAATTACCTAGCCCTGTTCGTCAAGGCGGTCGGGATCATAGTTCTGCTGGTCGGTGTTTGGATCGGGGTAAAGGTGATGTCTGAGGCTTGGGCGCTCTATCAAGCACCTCACCACATCGAACGGTTTGCGAACGCGGTGGAACACGGCTCAAACCTCGACAAGGTATTATCGATAAAAGCAGCTGGGATAGGCGGTAAGCACAGTGTCCTAGACAAAACGGGCATGACGGGTTACGAAGAGACGGAAAAGCCGGTATTTAAGCTTTCGTATTTTGCCGCCTGGGGGATCGTGATCATGTTATTGCTTCTTATCGGGCGACTCGCGATGATTGCGATTAAAACGGGCGGCGAGCTCGTCCTGTACGACCGGCAAGTCAAACGCCCGGCAAAAGTTGAGAAGCCCTCTTCGGATCGCAGCGCCCATCGCCGGATGAACGAGCCAAAAGAGCGTTTGAGAAGAAGCTGAGGAAGGTCTAAAAAAAGTGCTGGTCCGGTCGTTGCCCGAAACCGGAGCCAGCACCAACGGTCATGCCAGCTGGTCTATACCAGCACCTGTGCATCCACATCAACGCAGCCGACGGGCTGCGTGTGTCCTTACAACCTTAAGCAACGCAATTCGTATGCCACCCAGAAGTTCTTTCCTGTTTTACATATATTACTGATAGTTACATTCGCAGCTCGATCTTTTGGCTTGATTGCAACCCTGCGACATTTAGAGACACGCCCGTCTCACCTTCTTTAACTTAGCTTACCAATTGAGGAATCTTTCTCCCCGGGCGTCGCATCGTTTCAATGGCGATCACGCACCTCCCCAGACATTTTTCTTTTATGGCGAATCAGCCGTTTGTTTAAGGCTTGCCGCGTCAAGCCTAGCATACCGGCCGCGATCCCTTGATTCCCATTTGCCCGCTTTAGCGCCTCAGAAACAAGGAAATCCTCCGATTCGGCGAGCGTTGGCAAGCGATCCGAAAACAAAGCGGCAAGCTTAGGAGCGCCCGCATCCTCTGCCCCTCGGTGACGAATGACCGAGAGCGTTTCGAATCCCACAGCTTCCTTAAAGCTCTTCAATGAAAGTATTCCCCCCTGATGCCGCGCCACCGCATCGTGGATCATGGCTTCGAGCTCGCGCACATTACCCGGAAAATGATGGGTTTTGAGCAGATCGAAAAGTTCCAGCGGCGGCGTCGGCGGTTTCTTACCCATCGATTTCGCCGCCTGCAGTAGCGACTGTTTTATCAAAGCGGGAAGATCCTCCTTGCGTTCGCGCAACGGTGGCACGCGAATTTGATGGGCGCGCAGGCGAAAATACAAGTCCTTTCGAAACCGCCCCTTGTTAACCAGGTCTTCGATAGCTTGGTTGGTCGCGACGATTATCCGAGCGGTACTGCGCCGAGCTTGATCCGCACCCAGGGCATAGTATTCATGGTTGTGCAGCAAACGCAGCAATTTTACTTGCGAATGCTCCGTCAAATCGCCAATCTCGTCCAAAAACAAGGTACCGTCGGCCGCTTCATGGATCAGGCCCTCCCGAAAGCGCTCCGCGCCGGTGAACGCGCCGCGCATGTGGCCGAAGAGCGTATCTGTAAACATGGTGTCGTCGAGGCCTGCGACATTTACCGCGATTAGCTTGCCCTTGCAGTGAGAAGCTGCGTGTATGGCTTCGGCAAACAGCTCTTTCCCCACTCCGGTTTCGCCCGTTATGAGCACCGGCTGCTTGGAGCCCGCGACAGCCTCCACATATTGAAAAAGCAAGCGCATTTTTTTATTTTGAGTGATGATTCGGGAGAACGCTTGCGGATTATGCAGTTCGCCCAGTAAAAAACGTTCTTTGAGCGCGTATACCTCTTCACGCAGACGCAAAACTTCGATTGCGCGAAACACGGCCGAGATAAAACGGTTGGGATCGACCGGTTTGACCAAATAATCCGAGGCCCCCTTGCGCATACAGTCAATCACGGTGTCTAATTCCGTGGCCGCCGTCATGATGATCACGGATACCTCGGGATATTCGGGGGTAACCTGCTCCAGCACCTCCTGGCCGGAGAGGTCAGGCAGAGCGAGGTCCAGAATCAATACGCCGACTCTTTCCTCTGCCAGGGCTTGCAAGGCTTCGCGACCCCTCTCTACGGTGAGAACATTGGATATCCCCGCCTTTCGCAACAGAACCCCGGCAGAGCGCAACAACGCCGGATCATCATCGACGATCATGACAGGGATCTCTGTCGATGTGGCGCTTACCCCACGAGCTACGTCAAATTGCCTCGGCTCTGCGGTCATGATCAAGTCCCGTCACCTTACAACTTTACCGTGAGCTTGAGAACTGAAGTTTATCTTTTCGCGGCAAGGTTGCTCGACTCTAATGCACATCCTTGCTATACGCCGACCCCTTCCTAGGGGACAAGGGAAACCTCACCACCGCCAGTGCACCACCCTGCGGATCGGAGCGAAGGCTAAGCGTCCCGTTTAATTCACGCACTAGGGATTGGATAATGCAAAGGCCAAGGCCGGCACCGCCGGTGTCCTCTTTGGTGGTAAAAAACGGCTCAAAAACGCGCGCACTGATGTGCGAAGGAATGCCATGCCCTTCATCGCGCACCGTTAATTCCACACAACGCTCCGCGTTTTGTACTCGGGTGCTGATCTCTAAGCCCGCACCGGGATCGTGCAACGCATCCAAGGAATTGTTAACCAGGTTAATCACGATGCGCTCCACTTTCTCCGGATCGCCGCTCAGAAATGGGATCTGCCTCCCGAGTCTGAGCCTCAGGGCCCCGTTAAGCGGGGCTGTGCGATAGCGCAGCACCCGTAATGCCTGCGTGACCGCATCGTTAATGTGAAAGCGCTCCCCATTATTAGCCCCTGCGCCTTCCCCCAGGTCGGTCACAAAACGACAGATGAGCTCGGCATCGCGGCGAATATCATCGATCAGCGAGGGGATCACTTCGCGCATCTCGGTATAGGGCAATCCACCCAGCAAAAACTCCCCGTATTCCCGGTGATCCTCGGCCAGGATGCGGGAAGCATCCGCCCAGGCATCCGCCAACACATGGGCGCTCATCAACAGGGATTGGGTGGGACTCTTGATATCGTGGGTGATGCTCAACAGCTTCTGTTCCAGCTGCGTGCCCTTGAACCCATTGCAAGGTTGCTTGCGCCCTCCTCGCCTCCCCGAGCTTTGCACCGTCCCCACCACCCGCCAGGGCGTGCCTTCCTCATCCAGCAATACCACCGCTTGTTGGCATACGACGACCGGGGCGTGAGTGTTCACCCGGTGCTGCAGCATGCTCTGAGCTTCGCCGAGCAGAACCGCCTGCAACCAGGATTCAAACCTGACTCGATCCTCAGGGTGAACGCCTGCAATCAGCCTTTCATAGCTCGCCTGGGTAGCATCGGGTTCCATGCCCAAAAGCTGAAACATCGCCTCCGACCAATGCATCTCCTGGGTCGTTAGATCCCATATCCAATCACCAGCGCGGGGGGTTATCGGCCTAGGCTCGCTCCATGCCGAAGGGTCCTTGGAATCGTTTTCCACGGCCAAAAAGGAGTTCTGGATCTGAGTGCATTTAGTATTCATGTGATTAATCTCGATCAGCGACGCGACATGGCGCGTGGTACTCAAACTGCCAAGTACGTTCGGCAAAGTTGGCAGAGCGCACCGGGGCAAAACTTTGCTCCCGCCTCGCCGTTTGCAACGCACAGTGCAAGATCTGCAGGCCTTCCGGCGTACGCTCGACCGCGCACACCGCCGGCCGCGAAGGATCCGCCAAGCGATCAGGGTCGAAGTGATGGACAAAGCTGACCGGCGCATTCGGAGCCAGCTGGCCGATTTGCTGCGCGGACTTTTGGTCCAGACAAGCACCCCGCTCCTCGACAAGCACCCAGTCGTACTCAGAAAGCGAGGTCTTTAGCTTGTCAAGCGCTTGCCCGCCATTACTGCAGTGGGTCACTGTGACGGAATCACTCGATAGCGTTTTACCAAAATCCACTGTCTGCGGACTGCTCCCAATTACCAGTAACTTCATGCTGCTCTCCTTTCTTCATCCAGGGTCGTGTACAGAGCCTGACGCGATTCTTCGTTTACGGGGATCCAACAGGCAACGGACAGCACCGTCCCGATCCGCTGCGCTTTTCCATCTCCGAATCGCCGCAAGGGAAGACCTATGCTGCGCAGTAGACGTTCAAAGGACACGCTGATCACCGCTACATAGCTGTGGATATCGTTTTCCCTGCCGAACTCATACAAACGTCGCATAATATTTAAGGCGGCATTGCTCAAACTTGCCTGCCGGCAATCCTCCCTAGAGCTCGGTGTGACCGTAAAGCGACTCAGCTCCCATATATGGGGGTCCGAAGGGGCCAGTTCCCCTCGCAACAACTCCGAAAATGTACCCTTAAGCATATAGGAGCCAGTGGTGGGGAAAAGCCGCAAACAGCCATCGACCTTGCTGTGATGATCTCTTGAGACGATATAAACTGGAGCCATATCGTCGTAGTCATCGCGCTCTAAATCGCCAACGCTTTTTACGTCCCAGCGCAAACGCTGGTAAAAAACCGTATGCCGTAAGCGGAACATTCCGTGTAGCGCCGTCCAATGCATGTTTTTATCAGTCGCTTTACCCGTTAGGATCTGTTTCATTGCCGGTGCTCCCGTTTAAGATGGTTGTAAGTAAACGGGAAATCGGCCGCCTGCGTAACTGTCAGATCTGACAGGTACGCCGCAACAGGCGCTGGTTTGGCAAGACAGCAAAGACTGCTCGCACCCTTATGCGAGCACTGGCGAAAGGCGCGTGCCGGCGTGTTTTACCGGCTCTGCGAAAGAAAAAAATTACTGTAAGAGCTGACGCTGGTTAAGGCAATAACCCTGACAGTTTGGTGCTCTGTGGACTTAGGATTATTCTGGGCGCTGATCAGACGATCAGAGACCCACCATCGCGTAAGCCCCCGGCCGTCACTGCCTCTGCCGTGCTAACGGCAGAGGCAAACAGGAACTGCTTCAAGCAGAGGGGTGTTAAGCGAGCTGAGGCAAAATCAAATGCTGGGAGATCGCCCGGGCCACCGCATGGGCACGATTACTAACATTGAGCTTCGCGGTGGCGTTTTGCAGATGGAAATTAACGGTGCGCTCAGCAACGTCGAGGATCTGCGAGGTTTCCCACGCGGTCTTCCCCTCAGCGGCCCACAGCAAACATTCCTTTTCGCGGCGGGTTAATGTGTCCTTTGTTAACAGTAGCTGCGACGCGTTCAGTACCCGGTTCGCCGCTTCATGGATAAAACCGCTGCAAAACTGAGCGTAGGGGATGCCTTCCAGTATGCGCGCCTTCGCCTTTCCTGGCTCCACACTGCTGGCAAAGCTCAACACGGCAACCTCTCCATTCGCCCCATGAACTGGAATGCAGAACCCGCTTTTAAGCCCGAACTCACGAGCCTCAGTCATGATCTGGCGAGCTATCTTTCCATTCTCATTAGCAGAAAAATCCACCTCGTCCCAACACAGTGGCAGGATTTGAGTCTGGCAATGCAAAATCGTAGGATCAGCCTTCATGTAACCCATGGCCTCGTAGTGGCTAAACCACTCGGGACAGTAGGCGCTTATGATAACGATATGGGACTTAACGAAAGAATTTGGAAATTGTACGCCATACAGGAATTGTTCAAATCCAAGCTGCTGGCAAAGTTTTACACATATCTTGTGAATGTCGTCAACGGATTTGGCCGTTGCGGCCCCCTCGATGATTTCATTCCACTGCGACGATGACATGTTACCCTCCGTTACACTATCATCGCCTGCAGCACTTTCCCCCCCCAGGTGCCATGTGCAGGCTACGTTTAAGAATATAATCGATTACAGCATAGACTATTTTTCAGCCGTATTGCATGCGTACAAATACGTATGCGAGAGTATTATAGTCGGCTTTGCGGCTTTGCACCATGATCCTCGGTTCCCTTAGCGCTTATGGCGCCGGGTTTCAGCTCGGGGAGCACTGCGACGATGACATGTTACCTCCAATACATTATCATCACCTCCCCTCGCAGGTGCCATGTGCAGGCATGACTATTTTCCAGCCGTGTTACTTGCGTACAAAAAAGTATACGAGGATGTTCATTGTAGGTTATAGGCGCTTTGTCTTTGTCACCCTGACCCTTGGGTTTACCGCTGCCTATGGGGCCGCGTTTCAACTCGGGGAGCACAGCGCTAACGCCATTGGGCGCTCGCTTGCCGGGTACGGGGTGGTAGGGGACGACGCCTCGGCGGCATTCTTCAACCCCGCCGGCTTGGTGTTGTTGGACCGGCTTACGGTCCAGAACGGTCTCTTCTACGTTACCAGCCGCTTTGAGTTCGAAAACCAGGGCTCCAGGCAGTTTCTCTCGGGTCTCTCGGCCCCCAGCCGGGGTATCGACGATGACGGCGGAAGAGACGGCCTAGTGCCGAGCCTATATGCATTGGCCCCGTTGGGAGAACGCGCGCGCGTCGCTCTCGGCATTACCGCCCCTTTCGGCTTGGCCACGGATTACGCTGCCGACTGGGTAGGCCGTTATCACGCGCTGCGTTCAGAGCTCAAAACCATAGACATCAACCCCTCATTCGCTTACCGGATATCCGGGCAACTCTCCCTGGGTGCAGGGGTGAGCGTGCAGTATGCGGATGCCACACTCAGCCGGGCGGTGTTTGTGTTCGACCCCGCAAGCGGTAACCCGCTTGCGGATGGCTTCGCGCGCGTGGAGGGGGATGACTGGAGCGTGGGTTACGATCTGGGGCTTATGTTCGAATGGGACACGCGCACCCGTTTTGGGGCCGGATACCGCTCTAAGGTGGATCACACCTTACGGGGAACACGGAAACTCGAAGGCGTACCGGGGCAACCCAGTGTGGTAGCGGGTGAGGCCGAGCTGAACCTCCCAGACACCCTATACCTCGGTGCTTACCGGCGCTTGAACGAACACTTGACGCTCACGGGTGGGGCACGCTGGACGCGATGGAGCCGATTCCAAGAGACGCGGATCCGTTTTGCCGACGGCAGTCCTGACGAGGTCACGGTGCAGAACTGGGAAGATAGCTGGACCTTTAGTGCGGGTTTGGATTACGTCTGTTACCCACATTGGACTCTACGCGCGGGCTATGGCTACGACCAAACGCCGGTCCCTAGTGCGCGCTTTCGGAGTCCGCGTATTCCCGATAATGACAGGCATTGGTTAAGCGTGGGCGCGAGCTATCGTCCCGACGAAACCTGGAATTTCAGTTTTGGATATGCACATGTCTTTTTCGATTCAGCACGGATCGAGAACACCGTCGACCTGGTGCCCGCGAATATCGCGCCGAGCGGCACTTTTACCGACACCTTGATCGGCGAATACCACACGCCGGGGTCCGATTCGATCGGCGCCCAACTTGTTTACGCTTTTTGAGCCGGCGCACAACCCCTCGCGATATCTTTCTCAGGCCGTTAAATTTTCCCGCAGCGAGAGGAACTCATTCAGCCCTAAGATGGCTTTGATCTCGTCGAAATCCACCATCTGCCCCGCCAGCGACTGGGTATGGCCGTCGCGCGCGAAGACTTGTGCCATGTCACGCATGGCCTTGGCGGTCAACAGCACAGAATCGATCGGCGCGACTACCATTTTATAGCCTAGTTCACCCAATTCCTTGACGCTGAGGATAGGTGTTTTGCCAAAGGCCAGCATATTAACAAACTTGGGATGGGGTACGCGCTCACCAATGTGCACCAATTCCTGCGTAGACACAGGGGCCTCGATAAACGCGAGATCTGCCCCCGCTTCACAATACCGGTTGACGCGGTTTATGGCCTCATCTAAACCGCGCGTTTCCCTGGCATCGGTACGGGCGATCAAAATGAAATCCGGATCATGCCGGGCGCTTAGCGCCGCTTTGATCTTCAACACCATTTCATCGCTCGCGATAACCTGCTTGCCGCTGAAATGACCACAGCGTTTAGGAAACATTTGATCTTCCAAGATGATCCCGGCTGCCCCTGCGCTTTCGAACTCCACCACACTGCGTACCACGTTGTGCAGGTCGCCGTGGCCGGTATCGCCATCGGCGATCACGGGGATGGAAACTCGGTGCGCCATGCGCCGCACCGCATCCGCCATTTCGCTCATCCCCAGGAAACTGAGATCCGGTAGGCCATAGAGACTGGCGCTGGTTCCAAACCCACCGATGAAAACCGATTCAAACCCTGCTCGCTCGACGAGCAGCGCGGTCAACACATCATGCGCCCCAAGAGAACGGATAATGCCAGGCTGCTGCATCAATGTGCGCATCGTTTTGGCTGTTTGTTGTTCTGTCATGACCACCTTTTCCCTCCTTTTCGTCTTACGGCGGCAAACCCGGTTAGAAAGTACGTGTTAACCCAATAATAAGGGGACAGGCGCGTTTTAGTATTCCTACCGGAAATTTTTTAACGCCGACCGCTGCCATGCGGGCAATGCCTCCAGTTGCGTATACCGGTGCGTTATTTCTCGACTCCGGATGCATCTGCTGGCCCTGAAACAGGTTTACGGTTTCAGAGGCTGATCCCAGATGATAAGCGAGGGCGACAACGACCATTGGCGACGGCGCGAAATGGTAAAGTTTCACAGCAACACCGTTTCGTCACCATGTGAGTGTGGGGATTGTGAGGCCAAACCGATCTCAAGTAAACCGAGTTCGGAATCCATCGTATGGCAAGGGCACAAATAAAAAGGATGCAAGGCGTGCGGGCGATCCCGAGATATTGCTGGGCGCTTCCCAACACTTTTTTAGGATTAGGATGTGGTTTGTTGACCGTGCTCACGGGGGGCCGAGCCCGTGTTCGCTGCGGGGTGCTGGAGTTTTATGGCGGGTTTGCTCGCTTGGCTCTATCGGGACTATTGATCCACGCCAGGGCGATGACCCTGGGCCACGTGATCCTAGGCCAAGATCAGAAATGCCTCGATGCCGCCCGGGAACATGAACAAGGCCATGAGATTTGGGGGCCCTTGTTTCTATCGGCCTACCTCATCTCCAGCTTATGGGCTCTAGTGCGCGGGAGGCATTTCTACTTCGATAATTGGTTTGAACGCGATGCGGAAAGACGGAGAATGGCCAAACGCGACCGGACGAGTGCGGGTAACCATCCCTGAGTAGGCAAAAATACGCCGTCGCCGTACGCTCGCTGCTGGGGACGGAACAGGTCCTTTGGACGGAACGGAAAACTTGCTATAGTTGGGCCAAAAAGTGGCTCCTTGGGGTATGACTTGAGAGACATGAACGTGATCCCCACCCCAAACAAACCGCGGGCGCGCGATGAGCGGATCGTGTGGCTGGATACGGTGCTGTTTATCAGCATGCACTTGCTGGCTGCTTACACGATATTTTTCCATTTTACCTGGAGTGGGGTCTGGCTTGCGATCGGCTCCTATTATTTGCGCATGTTCGCGCTCAGTGCGGGTTTCCACCGCTACTTTTCGCACCGTTCGTTCAATACCAGCCGCGTGTTCGCGTTTTTGCTGGCATTCTTAGGAGAGTGCTCACTGCAGAAAGGCGTCTTGTGGTGGGCCAGCCATCACCGCCATCATCACCGTTTCTCCGATCAACCAGAGGACATCCATTCCCCGCTGCATAAGGGCTTTTTTTGGTCTCACATGGGCTGGATCCTGTGTGACAAATACAAACCCCTCAACCGGGCCATGATAAAGGACTTTCTGGTCTACCCAGAGCTGGTATGGTTGAACAAGAACACGTGGCTGCCAGCGAACACTTATATCGCCACCTTGATAGGGCTGTTTGGTTGGCCAGGATTGCTTTGGGGGTTCATCGTATCAACCGTCTTTTTGTGGCACGGTACGTTTACCATCAACTCGTTAGTTCATAAATGGGGCCGCCAAGTCTACACGACGTATGATAACTCGAGAAATAACCTCATCGGAGCCATCCTCACCCTGGGTGACGGCTGGCACAACAATCACCACTACTACCCCATTTCGGTCCGGCATGGGTTCCGCTGGTGGCAGATCGACCCTTCCTTCTATGTGCTCTGGGTGCTGGAACGGCTAGGCGTGGTATGGGACCTAAAGCGCCCTAGCCCCGCCCGGATCGGGCAGGCCGTCGCCTGACGCACCGCGCTGGGAAAACAGCCGATCGGTCTTGCTGGCCATAATGAAATCATTGACATGCAAGCCGCCGATTTTGCGGGACCACCAAGTCACGGTGACACCGCCGTATTCCGTTAGGAGTGAGGGATGATGGCCCTGCTCTTCGGCGATGATCCCAACTTCATTGGTAAACGCCAAAGCTTGCGCAAAGCTATCCAAGCGAAAACGGCGGCGCAGACGTTTGCTCCCATCTTGTTCCAAAATTTCCCACTGCGGTACGTGCACGAGCAATCTGGCCATCTCCGCTTCGGTAACTTGAGGCGCATCCGCTCTGCAGGCGTCGCAACGCATGTTAGCGATACTGATTGGAACGGTCATTTCAGCCTCCTATTCTGCGATCGGGTTGGAGAACAATCATGTTAACGTTTCCAAGCGCACATCACCTGCTGGTTGCGGTCATCGCTATCGTGAATATCGCGGCGAGCCCACTTTCTCTCGGACAAACACCGCCTGGCCAACAGAAGATCCGCATCAGCTTTAACACACCCAAGAGGCCGGACTCCAACCCCTATTACCTGATGTTGCGCTGGCGTTCGGATGAGGGGAGAAGCGATGATGCCACGGGTTTCGCCATGATCAACGGACCGGGTCACCCGCTCGCCGACAGCGGGATCTCCAGCGCAAAAAAGA
>JBOIEE010000130.1:0-4122 GCA_050740975.1 Gammaproteobacteria bacterium
ATGAATGCCGGCAAGAAACGCTTCGGCCAGGGCAATGAGGTCGACCGCGCCCGCCCACATATCTTCCATCGCGATTATTGGCCGTTGAAGCTGATCCACGAAGGGGTCGCACGCTTCTTTGAAGAACACGCATCCTCGCTCCACGGCAAGCAGGTGGTTGACCTGGGCTCCGGCGAATCGCCTTACGCGCGCCTCGCCACCGTCGGCGAGGCGCGCCTCATCGCCGCGGACATCAACCCCACCGATCCGGCCGCCATTGCGATCGACCCTGCCACCGGCCGCACGGCTTTGGATGACGCAAGCATGGCCGCCGTGATCAGCACCCAGGTGCTCGAGCATGTTCCTGATGCGCAGGGTTACTTGCGTGAAGCGTTTCGCCTTCTAAAGCCGGGAGGTGTATTTTTCTGCTCGACGCACGGCGCATTCATCCTCCATCGCCATCCGACCGATTTTCGGCGATGGACGATCGACGGACTGAAATATGAACTAGAGCAGGCTGGTTTTCTGGTCGATCGCATCGAGCCTCGCCTGGGAATTCTCGCCATGTCAACCCATCTGCGCTCCATCACCTTTGGCGGCATCACGCGCCGCATCCCGATGACAGGCTGGCTGCGCCCGATCATTTACCTGCTCTTCAACACCCGCATGGCGATAGAAGAATGGCTAACCCCGCGATCCGTCATGGAATCCCATCCTGAACTGCTCTTCGCCACCGCCCGCAAACCGGCGGAGGACCGTCCATGAACCCGCTCGGCAGATTGGCGCTGGCCTGTTGCCGTGCTTGGTCCCATGTCGCGCCCATGCAGCGTGGCGAATATCGCCTCACACGCCTCGCCCGCTCTTTGATCCCGCGCCGACAGTGGTCTGGTGATTTTCAGACGCCGGACGGCGTGCGACTGCGTCTCGATCTGGCGACCTATCCCGATTGCTGCATGGCAAACGGCTTGTATGAGCTGGACACGCTGCGCTTGCTCAAACGGTTGCTGCGATCGGGCGATCACTTCGTGGACCTGGGAGCCAACATCGGATATTTCACTCTCCAAATACCAGCTACGTCGTCGGCGCCGATGGGCGCGTCGACGCCTTCGAGCCCGATCCGATTAACCGCACTCGTCTTGCGGAACACCTCCGGCTCAACGGAGCACCCAGGCAAGTGAACGTGCACGAGAGGGCGGTTTCCGACCACGCCGGCGCCGCCACGCTCTACCATCCGAACACACCGGGTCGCAATCACGGCCAAGCGAGTCTTTTCGCTCCCACCGGTGCGACCTTTGAAAAGTTTACGGTGCCTACCGAAAGGCTCGACCAGGCCATCAACCATTCCCCCCGGCTGATCAAGATGGATATCGAAGGCGCCGAGCTGGAAGCCATCAAAGGGATGACAGGTCTGCTTCAGAACGACGCGCCCCCCCTCCTCGTCATCGAGCACAACCCCGAAACGTGCGCCACCGCTGGCTACGCACCCGGCGACCTGCTGCGCGAGCTACGCCGCTCCAATCCGCACTATCAAGCCCACTGGATCGGGTGGAGACTCAAGCCGTTGGATTCCGCGGACATCATCGACGCGATTACCCTGCAGGGGAACATTCTGTACCGGGCAGCTAATACAGGTTACAGTCGAGACAGTAATTCGACTACACAGCACCATGGGTTACCCAAGGATAAACCTGAAGGGTCGAGCGCCCCAAATTCCTATTCACGCTGAACCACTAAATGATCCCGATGCGAACAAGAGGTCGATTTGCAACATATCTCACTATCGCTGCTGTTGTAGCCACAGCATGCGTGATCCGTAGCGTGCATATCAAGGCGGACCTCCCTGCTGGACTGTCCTCTGCCCCCGAAACTAGCCCTGGAGAGTATGTGGACGAAGGCCCCAAGACGCTAGCAGCGAGAAACTTACTCTTATTCGGCAAGGACAAGTGGCATCCAGACGATACGTACGACGGCTGGTTAAAGGCGAGTCCCTTGACACAGTGGTCCTACTATGCGGCATTCGCAGCCTCGAAGCCAGATATCGCGGCGGCGCGTACCGTCACGATTGTTTACTATGCCTTGTTCTTGTTGCTCTACTTTTTGCTTCTGTATGGCCGCTATTCTCCTTCGATCTTTTATGCTGGCCTTTTCCTCTTTAGCTTAGAGAGCACATTGTATTTTTTTTCCCGCATTGCGCTTTTTGAGATCCCAATGGCGACATTTTTTTATGCATTGGTGATGTTTTTTGTGAGGGTCCCTGAGACGAAATCCCATATCGCTATTTTTTATTCCCTGGCGGCGGCAGCAATATTGACGTTCTCTATAAAAGAATCAGCATTGGTCTACATGAGCCCTGTATTTTTATCCATCTTCATTTCGCTTTTATATCAACACAATCTTGTTATGTCAGCGCGCCTGGCAAGCTATTTAATCGCTTCAATAGTTGGAGTCGTTATTCTGTTAAGCTTAACCTATAGCGCGTGGAGCGGGCGCTTTGACCTCGCTCCGTATGGTTATCTTAGCGGCCTGATGGAGCGCTGGCCCTCCCATACCGTTATCCCGCCCTTTTGGCACGCTCCGTATGCTTATCTTATTCGCCTCATGGACAACCCGCTTTTTAAGATATCTCCTTTCGTGGTCCTTGCAGGCTTATTCTGCGCTGCGCATGGGGTCCTCTATCAGCCGGCGCACTACCTCGAAAACTTATACAGATTAACTTTGATGTGTCTGGTTATAATTGCACCAATACTGCTTGCACTATTTACCCAACATCCCTTGCGATATTATGTGCCCTTTTTGCCGGCGTACATTCTTCTTTCGATCGAGTGGCTGTCCCTGCGAAAAGAGCCTCGTGACCTTACTGGACCGAATCTAGTTAGGACGGCATTGGGCATATTCTTGCTCATGCTCTTTACGTCTTATTGCGCAGTAGCGCTGGGCGTAGAAGAAAAGATCAACATCATGCGAGTTAGCAACGTCCTGTTGCTTGGCATTGCAGTGGTTTGTATCGTGTTATTGATTTGGGTATTTCGTCGGCATCTATTTTCGAAGACGGGGAGCTTAGCGATTGTATTGAGTTTATTAGCGCTGGGTCTCATTCAAAGCTTGGTTCGTATCGGAGAGTTTTTGGCCAACCCCGCATACGGTGCGGAGCAGGTTAGGCATGAGCTAATGAGAAGCGTTAACAGCCACGAGGTAGTCGCAGGTGACTGGGCGCCATTTTTCGCCTTAGGTACTCCCATACGAGCCTTGTACGCAAGTACAGAATTCAATCCACCGGATGCAATCTTCCAAATTAAGCCACAATATTTCTTGTACACTGGGACAAGCCAGTCTAGAGAGGCACAAACCGCTCTGCGGAGACACCAGGGCCTAACATTTGGCCCGCCCCGTACCCTCGGAAGGTACAATGAAAGTAAAATCACCCTTTACCCCCTAAGTTATTCGCGATAGTTATGCGATTAACTTGGTATATGATCGAAAGCAAAGGCACGGCTCTGGCTTCCAGAAGCGCGAACCGCTTTTTTTAGCTCAGTATGACCCTCGAGCCTTCAATCCCTGCTCGATAGCACTTACCAGCCGACCCCGCTGCGGTAGGTGACCATACCCAAGCCCGGCGGCAAAGGCGAGCGGGACTGGGGGCTAAAAGCCCCCGGCTACCCGATTAGGCAAGTTTGCCATGATTGCCTCAGCGATCAGTTGTTGCCCGTGCGACTTTGTTGTCGGATGGCAGTAGGCGGCTGATGTCGGCCCAGTGTCGTTCAATCATCTCGGCGAACTTCTCGTAGGGCTTGATGCGCTGCCATTTGAGCGCTGGAAGGGCGGCGCGAAAGTCGGCTACGACTTTGACGATTACGGTTTCCTCGTTGAAACAGGGGATTAGAACGGCAATCACGGGCTTCATAGTACGTCGAACCAGGTGCGTCGAACGGGCAGTATTCTCCAATTAAGCTCTAGGCTCGTACAGCCAGCCTATTTGCTGAACCGCTAGAAGCCCGGCGTACAGGCCATTGGGCTGACCGCCCCGGACCTTCCACCTTTCCCTGGAAAGGAGGCGTCGGTGGCGCGAGATCACGAGTATGTCCGCTTTGGTACCCTGTCCATCCTCGCCGCGCTCGATTTGCACACCGGCGCGATCATTGCCAA
>JBOIEE010000131.1:0-9216 GCA_050740975.1 Gammaproteobacteria bacterium
CCTGACATTCTGAGGAGATGGCTCATGGACCAGAATGCGAACGGCATTTCTGGGTAAACCAAGAGGATATTCATGCCGACCTCCGCTTTTTCTTTGGCTTCTTTTCGTTTAGCCCGTGACAACGCCCACCTTCTAGGGCCCGGATCTCAGGCTTTTCGAGAGGCCCTGCGCGGTGCGACGTCACTCTGTGGGCAGTGTCGTTGAATTTGGAGTGTAACATGGTTTTTTAAACACTTCGATTACGGATCGTAAAATTGCTGCAGCGCCATAGATCGACGCGCCAGCCGTTGCTAAGATACATACATCCCTTAACGCGGCAGAGCAGCGAGGCGTCGCTTGGATAGTATGCAGAAGTTCTGGACATGATCGTTGGCGTACCCAAAGAGATCAAGGCCGATGAATATCGCGTGGGATTGCTGCCCGTAGGTGCGGAACTGCTCACCCGCTGCCGGCATGAGGTCTTGATCGAGCAAGGGGCGGGCGAAGGTTCGGGATATTTCGACGCGCAATACACCGAGGCGGGTGCGAGGATCTGCGCCCATGCGGAAGAGATTTGGTCTCGCGCGGAGTTGGTGGTCAAGGTCAAAGAACCGCTACCGACGGAGTTCCCGATGTTGCGGCGTGGGCAACAGGTGTTCACCTATTTTCACTTCGCTGCCGACAGGATCCTCACCGAAGCCTGCCTAAAAGCGGGCATCGTGGCGATAGCGTACGAGACCTTACGGGCACAAAGCGCTAGCGGCAGCGTCACCTTACCGTTACTCACCCCCATGAGCGAAGTAGCCGGGCGCCTTGCTGTTCAAGAAGGCGCCAAATACCTTGAGCGTCCGCAGATGGGGCGTGGGATTTTGCTGGGCGGCGTCCCCGGCGTGGAACCCGGGGAAGTATTGATCATCGGTGGCGGAGTTGTGGGATCGAATGCCGCTATTGCGGCCGCCGGCTTGGGTGCGAATGTCACCATCATGGATGTGAATTTAGAGCGCCTGCGCTATTTGGCCGATGTGATGCCCGCCAATGTGACGACCATCTATTCGGATGATCACGCGATTAGAAAATACCTAACCAGCGCCGATCTGGTCATCGGTGCGGTATTGATACCGGCCGCCCGGGCGCCCTTGTTGATCCGGCGGGAGTCCCTCAAACAGATGAAACCGGGGGCCGTGATCGTGGACGTCGCCGTAGACCAAGGGGGCTGTGCGGAGACCACTCGCCCGACGACCCACGCCAACCCGACGTTCGTGCTCGACGATATCGTGCATTACTGTGTCACCAACATGCCAGGCGCAGTCGGACGCACGAGCTCTCAAGCCCTGACCAACGCAACTTTGCCTTGGGTACTAAAGCTCGCGCAGCACGGTGCCGGTAAACTGGCAGAAGCAGATCCGTGGTTTAAGCCCGCGATTAATATGGTCAACGGCGCGCTTTTGAGCGAGCCGGTGGCCGAGGCGCACGGTCTGCCTTTGGGCTAGGAGCCTGTCGGACTTGGGGGGCCGTAGCAACAGAAAAAAGGATAAAAAGAAGAATCAAAAGTCCGACAGGCTCTTAGGAGTGTCGGGCTGCACCAATACCTTCTTCTGAGTCACCTTTGTTTGACGTTTTGATTTTTGCGCGGGCTGCGTTCAGCCGTACATACATGTAAAATCATAAGCTTAACCGGTAAGGGAATAATGGCTCGTAACATGCACTACCTGAATTAAAGCTACGATCAGCGCATTAGCAGCAAATTTTGTGAAAACGGTCAAAATTCAAGGCGCAACTCATACCAGCAAGAATGATGTTAATGATGTTAATGCGCTTCTCTAAACGGATTGATTCATCATGACGTCTTGCGAACCAGCAACTGTTAGTTAATATGCTTCATTTGTGGTTATATCCTGCGGCAGTCGCCATGCAAACCAGCACTCGGCTGTTCGCCGTATGGGCACACTACGTAGCGCTTTTCATAGGGCCTGGGGAGGGGCGCGAAGGATCAAAAGACGCCTCCGACAATATCATTCAATTAGGGCCCCGTCGCCCGCACCGAGTCCCACAACCAAAAGACGCTGCGCGAAACGGCGAAGTGATCTCCCTCGCTTCCTACCAAAAGTCCTCTTAAACATCCCTCGCTTATCCCCGCTCTCCCGAGGAGCCTGTCGGACTTAGGAAGAACCTACTGCGGCGGTGGCAAATCGGTCCATAGTTCCAATCATTTTATTCGGCGCTTCCCTGCGCTTCACCTCTGCGGGGCGGGCATTCAAATCCGCTCCCGGCGGATTTGTCGTTAAATAGTTACCACTATTCGCCTCAAATGATCGAAAATCTGTCCTCGATTTCCCACTCGCCTCGCTACGGTTCCCTAAGTCCGGCAGGCTCCTAGCGTCAGGCTAAACGGTTACCATTGGGCTTTGAGCAAGCCCCTCCCGTGGTGGGGTCATAGTTAAACCTTGGGGGTGACATGGATACAGTATGGATCGTGGTGACCTATGTGTTTGGGACCGTAGTGCGCCAGGCGGGTCTGCCACCTTTGGTAGGTTACCTCGTGGCGGGATTTTCTCTGCACGGGCTGGGTCACGAAGCGGGAGCTACGCTGAACCAGATCGCTCGTCTTGGTGTACCATGCAGCAACCATGACTGAGCGCAACGAAAAACCCCATCGGCACAACGATTTTGTTTTCAGGCAGGATGGGAAAGAGGTGGCCCTGATCCGTGACTTCGAAGGGATGTATGCCTACTGTGAGGATCCGCACGGACAATCGCAAGCCGTGGACAACCTCTCCTATCAACTGGTTTTGGCGACTCTCGATCGCGCCGTCCGCATGCTCGCAAAGGGCGCTCAACGCCCGGCCGCCATCATCGATATCGGTTGCGGGCTGGGTTATTTCACGGCGCGTATAAAGCAGCGTTTTCCCGATGTGCGGGTTTGTGGAGTGGATATTTCTCCGACGGCCCTAAAAAGGGCGCGCCTCATCGCGCCAGACTGTGTATTTCAGCAGCTCGATTTAAAAGCGCCAGAAACGGAGATCGAGGACGCCAAACGCTTCGATATCGCAGTGGCCTTGGATATCCTGTATTACTTCGAACCGCATGAAATCGACGGCGTGATGTTTAATATCAATAAGCTATTGGCTGAGAATGGGTATTTGCTCGTGGGCTATCATCTACCGGAAGACATGCGTTTCGGTTTGTACATACGCTCCTTGGATGATGCGCGCCTGCTGCTGGCGAAACACGCCATGGATATTGTGTACAGTTTTGACGTGCAAAACCGCCTGGACGTGAGCTACGACGGATCCGCCCGCGGACGCCATCTATATTTCCTGGCGAAGAAAAGTAGCGCAAGCTAACAAGGTTTTCTCAAGGCACTATCGGCGCGGTCGAGCACATATACCCAATCCCGGCCATTGCACACCTCCGCTACATGGCGCAGGTTGGCCGCATAGGGCTGAAACAGTTGCCGCAGTGAAGAAGCGGTATAACGAAACGTGTGCGTGCTCATGCCCTTCGTTTTAGTCCCTCTAGCAACGACGGAAGCGAGCCATGACCAGCGAGATTGGCTCAGGCTAATGACAGACTCTGAGATGACGAGCCGGTACTTCGCGGCGTCGAACAAGCGGGCCAGCATAGATTCCGCTTGAGGATAAAACTGAAATAAGCTCACCTGGCAGACGACCACATCTGCCCTCGGAAGGTCCCCCGTACGCACGTCGAAAAGCTCGACCGCGCGCCCCAGCGCTTGAGCCTCGCGCACAAAGACCGGGCTTTGGTCAAGCCCCCGATAGTTAACGCCCCGGGCCAGATAGCTGGCTAATGTGCCGTCGCCGCAGCAAACGTCCAGCACGTCCATATTGTCCGGCACCCAACGAACCACGGCGTGAAAGCGCTCTTTCCGGGATACCCCATAAACGAAATTGATCAATCCGTGGTAGAGATAGGTGTTTTTATAGAGCAAGGCCATTTGCCTGGTGCTCATTTTTTTGTTACCGCTCCGATCTCATCCGGGTGGGCCCCGCGCATAAAAGCCAAACCACCCGTGGTGGTGCGTATCTCTTGGTGACGTGCGCCCTTTGCGGCGACGTGATAGTCGCCTGCACGAAGGTGTATGTTCCCGATCCAGACCTCACCTTCAAGCATCAGACATTCTTCCTCCAACGTATGCTGATGTGGCGGCAGCATCGCACCCGGATGCAGCTTGAGTAGATAGGAGCGACTCTCCTTATCGCTGCGCAAAAGCTTCATTTCCACCAGAGGGCCGAGCCTTGTCCATCCCTCTTTATCTTTCAGAACAGTGGTTAAGCCCGCCTGCTTAGATGCTCGAGCCTGCCGTAACAAGCGCCCGCGCAAATGCCGCGCGCGCTCGGGCTCAGGAGCAATCGGCGCGCTTGCTTCGAGCAAGGCTTGCAGGACGTCCTGAGGTAAAACCGTTTTAAGGCGTTTTGATCTCATCATCTCTCTTCGGATGGTGGGCTCCCAAGCGCTTCCCGCAGCAAGGCGATACCCCGGCGAATGTGACTCTTGACCGTCCCCAAAGCCAAACCGGTGCTGGCAGCAATTTCCTGGTGGCTCATGTCTTTGAAAAAGGACAAGGCGATCAACTGTCGTTGCCGCGGTGCCAGCCGGCCTAGCGCGGTCTGCAGAGCGCTGTTTCGCTCCACGGCATGGATTAAGTCTAGCGGATCCGGCGCCTCCGCTTGCGTCATTTCCAGGGACTCGCCCATCTGCGTTTGCCTGCCGGTCTCCACCGCCTCGACCCTAGAGGGGAGCACATTGTGTTTGCGCAGATGATCCACGGCGCGGCTGCGGCAAATGGTCAACAGCCAGGTGATGACTCGCCCTCTGGCCGCTTCATAGCGCCCCGCTTCATGCCACGCCTGCAAATACACGTCGTTCAGGACCTCTTCCGCGGCCTCGACGCTTTGCGTGATGCGCAGCGCCAAGCCGTAAACCCGGCTGAGAGTAGCATCGTAAAGCGCGCCCAAGGCCGACTCATCGCCGCCGGCCATGGCTGCAAGCCAGCTCTGGTACTGGGCGTTCAGCGAACCGGCGTCCGGCGCTTGAGCAAGCGCGGAGATCCCGCTTTCCTGCGACATTCCATGGATTATACCAAAGCAAGCTTCGCCGGCGGCCGCTCGCATCATTGGGTGTTACTTCGCGTGTGCTCGGTTCGTTAACTCTAATCTATATACGAGGTCGCCCGCTTTCTAGATGCATTTCGGGTCTTCCAGGCGGGTGATCGAGCGCTGCCCACCATGGTTATTTTTTTAGCGAAAGGGTTGTCAATGGCGCAAAAAACATGTACGTTCCCTGTTGAACCTTTTCTTCCGCAACTGGAAATAAGGAGGAAAGCGAGGAAATAAAACCTAGCTTTGCCAGGGCCGGTCAACCCGCCGTAACAATCACAAGATATAGTCGCTTTCAAGATAGTCGCCTTTAAGGCTTTGTGGGATGAAAATCCTTCAAAGACCGGTAGGGAAGAAGCAAGGGGTGTTTGACCGGCTAAACACCCTATCAGAGTGATTTTGACCTCAACGTGGAGGGGTAACAATGAACGTTTTGTGCATCCCACGGCTGGGTTGGATTAAGCCCAGCAGAGTAACGAGTTGTCTAGCGCTGCTTTTCATCGTTTGTCTCGGCGGGCCCGCTTGGGCTAGCGAGCGTTCCACCAACATTGCCCTAAGCGGCAGCGGCGCGCTGCTTTTCAATGTGAACCACGAGGCCAACAGCCTGACCGTGTTCCGGGTCAAAGGCGGTGGCGCCCAGCTTGAAAAGCTGGATGAAGTTGCGGTGGGTCAAGAGCCCGTGTGTGTCGCTGTGCTCGGGGGCGGTAAGGCCTTCGTCACCAATTCGGCGAGCGGCACTGTATCGGTCGTCGAGCGTAAGGGTGCGGGGTTTGCGGTGACCAAGGAGATCCCTGTGGGTACCGAGCCGCGGGCTTGCGCGCTGGAGGGAAATCGGCTTTATGTGGCTAATTACGCCGATGGCACGGTGTCCGTGATCAATACGGGCTCCGAAGAAGTGGAGACGATCACGCTGGGGAGCAATCCTGCCGTCGCGATCAATCCGGCCGCCATAGCCATCAGCGACGGCACGGTGTTTGTCACCCAGTTTTTTGCCAGGCTGATCGATGGCGGGCCGGGCGAGGGATTCGACGACGGCAAGGAGGGGGTAGTGTTCGCCTTCCCGGTGGGCAGCCACAGCCCGATCACTCCCATCACCTTGTCTCCACTGCTAGACTCAGGTTTCACCGCGAACCGAGCTAATCTTTGCCAGCTGATCAATCCGGCCGCTCCCAACAACACCTTCTGCCCGGATCCGACGATCGCCGATGCGACCAATCCGATCATCGCGGCGGACCTGCAGGCGGTGTTTCCCAACCAGTTCAAATCCGCCCTTATCTGTGACGGCAAGCTGTATCTGCCCAACATCGGCGCCCAGCCCGAGCCGCCGTTCGGTTTCAATATCAACGTCCAGGCCTTGGTGCACCTGGTTGATACCGGAGCGCTGCAAGAGGACGCGAATCTGCACGTCAACCTCAACGCCCAGATTAAGAACGAGGATGCGGCTGCTGGTGTCCCAGGCAACCAGATTCGGCAGTTCGGTAACGACTTGGTGGCGATCGATGCAGATGACAAGTGCGATAACTTTTTCATCGTGAGCCGGGGTGGCAACGCTGTGATCAAGGCGGTACTTGATCAAGACGGCAAGCTCAACATTGGCGCGCCCAATGTGGTGCGTTTTCAGACCGGCAATATCCCGACCGGGATCGAGGTTGATCGCATAGGCAACTATGCCTATGTCAACAATCAGCTCGGCCAGTCGGTCTCGATCCTGGATCTGACGGCCAACGCGGTACTAGCCCAAGACGTACCCGCCAGCGCCCCGCCAGAGCCGGGGCAAGACGAGCACGTGCGGTTGATGGGCAAGCTGGTGTTCTTCACCGCGCTGGGCGTGCCGGATAACGGGCTCACCGGCACGCCGGTCCGGGACATCAACCCGGTGGATTTCCGCAACAAGCAATCGGATAACGGCTGGAGCACCTGCGCGTCTTGCCACGATGAAGGGCTTGCGGACGGCGTGACTTGGATTTTCGCCGATGGACCGCGTCAGGCCATCCCCCTCGACGGCCTGTACTCCAAGCTCGCCGGTGCCCACGATACCCGGATCAACAACTGGAGTGCGGCGCGCGATAGCGTCACCGATTTCAATCAAAACTCCCGCGCGGTACAGGGTGGCTGCGGTTTTGCCAGCGATGACTTTGACCCCGGTCAGTGCACAGCGAAGAAGAACCAGACGATCGCAAACCCAGCGATCTTCGACCACGGGATCGCGGAGGGCGCAAGCGAAGCGCTCGATATGGAGACTGAATGGGCACAGACGGTGCGGGCTTTGAACGCGCCCAAGCCGGCGGATCTAACAACCCTGCAACCGGGAGCCGATGTGTTTGCGGCCAATTGCGCTAGTTGCCACGGTGGGCCGAAATGGTCCAAGAGCCAAGTGATCTATGCCAACAATCCGGCGCTGGATAAAGACGCCAATGCCGGTGGCGTCTTCCGCGATCTGGGAGTGGCTAACTTTGGCGACGAGGTGATCTCCTATGTAAATGCGACCGTGGATCCGGGCACGCTCAAGTTCTTGGAGGACATAGGGACATTCTTCGCAGCGAGTCCTATCGAGATCCGCCAGAATGGAAACCCGTCATTGGGGGTGCTCGGCTTCAACGTGCCCTCCTTGCTGGGGGTAGGCAACAGCGCGCCTTACTTCCACAACGGCGCGGCCCAGACGCTGGAGGAAGTCTTTGATCAGCACAACCTGGGTGGCAGCACTATCGCGGGCACGCTCGATGACGACCAGGAGGCAGTCTTGCTCGCTTTCCTGAAATCGATCGACGGAACAACGGCCTTCTTCCGCTCAGAGACGGACGATTTCCTCGATCCGTTTATAGATCTCTGAGATCTGGGGTCGTTTGCGACCATCCCACTCGAATGCGCCGGCCTCTGGACGAGGCCGGCGCGGGTTTTTTCTCTTCGATCTATTTTTTCCGCCCGCTGCCTGCAGACGATATGGGAGCTGGGATACCTACTCCAGCGCTTGTCGGTCCAAGTGATGATAAGCCGGCAAGGTTTGCAGTCGCTCATCGGGAACTGCGCCGCCGATGGTGAAATGATAAAGACTCTGCCATCGCCCATCGGCTCTCAGTCCCAACAGCTCATGCATGGCGTCATCGAAAAAGCAGCCTATGCCTGTGGCGCGCAGATCCGCCGCCTCGGCCTCCAGATAGAGCACTTGGCCGATGAGGCCCGCCTCCCAAAAAAGACGGGGGTATACCCAAGGACTTTGGGTCATGGCATCGAAGTCGGCCAGCATCCCTAGAGAGAAAGCGCCATCGCCGGCGATGCTTTGGTGACAGCTGATGATTTCGGCCGCTCCCCGCGCGTCTCCGGCGAGTAATTGGAACAGATTAAGCCACGAGGGACAGCGCTCCGGCTGCTGCCAAAGAAAGTCTTCGCGCATTCCGGCTCGCATGAGGCCCAAGTGCTCGGGAGAGCGTGCGAGCACGTACAGCCCCAAAGGGAGTCGGGACACCCGATGCACGAATAACGCAAGAGAAACATGAGGCGGCCAAGATAATACCCGGAACGACCGGGCCGTGGGCAGGGTGCGCGCCATCATGTGATAGAAGACTTCCTCGGCTATGGCGGTGCACCCGTCCATGCGTAAGGCGCTGCGGCGAGCTCGAATGATACGCCTAGCCGACACCAGGCGCTGCCCAAGGACCGACGCCCGCGCCTCTGGTTCTTCGTGTGGCGCCAGCATTTTCTTGTTTCGCATGCGCGGGTGGCGCGTTAGTGGGGCAACCTCATCGATAATGGGCCAGGAATGGTGCGCAGCGCTGAGGGTATTGGGTCGGCCCATGGCTTCCGTTGCCCGCAGGCGCGCGAGTAGATCACTCGGTAGCTCGAGGACAACCCCATCGGAGTCACCGAGCGCGCCATCGGGGAAAAGCGCGATCAGGCAGCCGGCCTGTTCCGCCTCCGGCCCTATCTGGGAACGCAAACCAAGCAGACTCTCAAGATCTTCATCGCCTATGTTCTCGATAAGCCGCCCCTCCCAACCGAAGGTAGCAGCGGCAAATATAATGGCACCGATGGCATGGCCGACATCATGGTGGCAGAAGCGAAACGCGCGTTCGCCGTATTTCCAAGCCTCCCGCCAATAAATGGAGCTGAATGCGATCAGAAC
>JBOIEE010000132.1:0-5245 GCA_050740975.1 Gammaproteobacteria bacterium
GCGCGGTACAAGACGGCTCCAGATCCAGCATGCGAGGTTCTCGCTGGTAGGGTTTTCTAATCCCTCGATCTCATTAAGATAATGATGATCGAGCTGTTCAAAAATCGGCTGAAAGGCCGTAGCCACATCGGAGAAGTCCATCACCCAGCCGGTGTGCTCATCGACCCGGCCATCCACATATACCAGGATGTGGAAAGAATGCCCGTGCAGACGCTGACACTTATGCCCCTCGGGCACATGCGGCAACCGGTGCGCCGCCTCGATAACGAATGCCTTAAAGATTTGCATCGCACAACAGCTAACACTCGTGTTTGTACGAGAAGAATCAGCGGTCCTCGAAAACAAACGCCTGTTTAGCTTGCTGATACATGGCGTTGACTCTTACCCACAGCGGCCCGGGCACCCCTTCGCCAACGGGCGTTTGGTTTAACCGCACCACGGGGACGATCTCGCGCGTGGAACTGGTCAACCAGATCTCTTGCGCTTGCCACAACTCGGCTTCGGAAACCCGCGTTTCGGCGCAAGGGATAGCATTCGCTCCGAGCATTTCAACCAGCAAGTCACGGGTGATCCCGGGGAGTATATGCGGGCCTCTGGGTGGGGTTTTAATCAGACCGTGATCCATCACAAAGACGTTGCTGGCGGCTCCTTCGGTTACCCATCCGTCCCGCACTAAGATCGCCTCCCAGGCCCCGGCATTCGCTGCTTGACAGCGCAAGAGCACATTCGCGATGAGCGATGTAGTCTTTATATCACAACGTCCCCAGCGAAAATCCGGGCAAAGTACGGCCGCGACGGGCTCGGGCGACACGCATGCTTCTAAAGGCTTACTCATGATGAATACCGTAGCCTTTGGAGGCGTGACGGGCACGTGGTCGCGTTCGCTCACCCCGCGGCTTAGTTGAATATAAACACTTTGGTTGCCGCCACCGTTCTCGTTAACGATCCTACCAATGAGGGATCGCCACTGCTCGCGCGGGAAAGGGGCCTCGATGCGCACGGCCGCAAGGCTGTTCTCCAATCTTTGCAGGTGCTGCTCTAAGCGAAAGGGCCGGCCCGCATAGACCGGGATAACCTCGTACACGGCATCCCCGAAGATAAAACCCCGGTCCATCACCGGAATGTACGCCTCCTGTAATGGCAAAAAAGCGCCGTTCAAATAAACCAAGGACACCTTAGCCCTACTTTAGAAGCAGCCTGATCTCATCGCTCAGGCGCTGGATGATGCCCCCTTCCGCTACCGCCTGCAGGGCTATCAGTGGACGATTCAACAACCTGCTTTCGCCGAGGGCGACCTTCAACACACCTTTGTGTTCCCCTTTACTCAGCGGCGCGATGATTCGCTGCGGTAGATCGACAGAGGTTTTAAGCGCTCCTGCTTGACGCCTTGGGATGGTGACAAATAGGTCGTGCTCAAGTCCCAGCGCAACCTCCGGGTTTTCGCCCTTCCACACCCGAGCCTTAGCCACCGGCTGCAAGGCCGCAAATAGGCGATGGGTCTCATAGAAGCGAAAACCGTAATTGAGCAAAGATTGACTCTCTTGAGTGCGCACCCCCTCGCTCTGCGCACCCAGGATAACCGAGATCAACCGCATGTCCTTATGGCGCGCCGAGGCGACCAGGCAATACCCTGCGTTTTGGGTATGCCCGGTTTTTACCCCATCGATCGCCGGGTCTAACCACAACAGGCGGTTGCGGTTGTGTTGGGGGATCCCGTTATAGGTATACTCTTTGACTGAAAACGATTTATAGATCTCTGGAAAATCCCGGATCAAGGCCGCCGTCACTGTCGCCGCATCCCGCGCCGTCATGTAGTGGTCCGGGTGAGGAAGTCCGCTGCTGTTCGTAAAATGCGAGCCCTTCAAACCCAAGCGCGCCGCGTAAAGGTTCATCAGCTCTGCAAACACCTCCTCGCTGCCTGAGAGATGCTCCGCCAGGGCGATGCTGGCATCATTTCCAGACTGAACGATCACACCCAAGAGCAGATCCTTGACCTTAACCGGCTTGGCGACTTCGATAAACGTGCGCGAGCCCGCCGCCCTCCAAGCCTTCTCACTCACCACAACCTCATCGGCTAGATGAATGTCGTTTTGCTGCAATCCGGCCGCCACCGCGTACACAGCCATAATCTTGGTGAGACTCGCCGGTTCCAAAGCGGTATCGGCGTTTTGTTCCGATAACACCTGCCCGCTATCGGCATCGACCAGGATATGGGCTTTGGCCGTGACCGGTGGAGGTTTCGGCACCATTTCGGTGGCGGTCGCGCTGATGGCGAATACGGTAAACGCTAAGCTTAAGCCTGTAACGGCGGTTCTCCCTCGGGATCTCATCACGGTTTATAGCGCCACGGAAGACCGCATTAGTTTGACACCAACCGATAATCCCGCAATCCCAGGCGTGACAGCTTCGGCCAAACGCTATCGGCTGTCTCTGCATTGGGAAATGGCCCGACATGCACGCGGTAAAGCGACTTGTTCGCGATCAGCGTTTTCTGTACCAGCACGCTGCCCTTCACTACTCGGCTCACTTTATGGCGCAAACGCTCTGCGTTTGCCAGGCTTTCAAACGCCCCAAGTTGCAAAAACACCGCTGCTTTCTCTGTGCGGGTAGCATTAGCTGGTAGGGCGGCGGAATGCTTCGTGCTGTTTTCGTTCTCGAAATCTAAGGCTTGGATCTTTACCGGGCCCGTGCCTTCAGCGGCGATGTCCAACGTGAGTGCGGCGACGTAGGAAAGATCGATAACGCGCCCTGGAATGAAAGGACCGCGGTCGTTGACCTTCATAATGGCGCTGCGCCCGTTGAAAAGATTCGTTACCTTGACGTACGTAGGTAATGGCAAGTGCTTGTGGGCGGCCGTCATCCGGTACATATCGTAAATCTCACCGCTGGAGGTACGCCGGCCGTGGAACTGTGCGCCATACCACGATGCAACGCCGGTCTCCACGAAGCCGTTGCTGCTGTTTAAGGTGTAATAGCGTTTGCCATTGACCACATACGACTCGCCGGTCGGCTGCTGGCGTTGCAGGGCCGGTTTGTTTTCGTCCGGTGACGTGATCTCTCGTTTGGCGGGTAGGGTACCACAGCCAGCCATCATCGCTAGGGGAAGGATGCGCAAGAACAAGCATCCCTGAGAAGCGATACCGCACGACGCACGCACTGGCTATCCTTTTAGCTACCTAGATACGCACTTCGTATGGCGTTTGCGAGCTGGTATACCGCCATGGCGTACAAAGCACTGTGGTTGTAACGGGTGATGGCGTAGAAGTTATTAAACCCCAACCAATATTCGCTTTCTGCACCTGAATCGAATTCGACCACCGTGACCAGGGGATCGCTCGCTACATCGCCTTCTGGGATCATTCCGGAACGTTTAACCTGATTCCACGGAATAGCGGGTTTTAAGGCACCGTTCAACAAATGCCTATAGCCGGGCCCGTTGACCCGTGCGCGCATCGCCACTGGCCGCCCCCGCTCCCAACCGTGCCTTTGTAGATAATGCGCAACGCTGCCGATGGCGTCTTCGGGGTCATCCCAGATGTCGATCCGGCCATCGCGGTTGAAATCGACCGCGTAATCACGGAAGCTGCTGGAAATAAACTGGGGCATGCCCATCGCGCCGGCGTAAGAGCCCATCAGTTGCAGCGCATCCACGCGCTGTTCCCTGGCCATCAACAGAAACTGCTTTAACTCAGCGCGGAAAAAATCGGCCCGCTTGGGGTAATAGAAAGCGAGGGTGGACAAAGCGTCCGCGACTCGATATTTTCCTCTGTGCCGACCATAAAAGGTTTCCACCCCTATAATGGCTACTATCGCTTCGGGAGCAACCCCATAGCGCCCCTCGGCTGCAAGCAAACTTTGCGCATTCTTGCGCCAAAAACTCACACCTTCTCGCGTTCGCTCGGGCGTCACAAAGATGGACCGGTACTCATACCACGGCTTTGCCTCCGCGGGGCGGGAGATCGCGGTCAGCACTTGCTGTGAAATCCTGACACGGTCGAATAAGCGCCTTAACTGTCCTGCTTCAAAGCCATGGTCTGCCTCCATTTCCCGGATAAATTCCGCCACGGCGGGACTCTGCACCGCTCGCGCGGCCTGCGGGTAGCCGCTCACGGTTAGCAAAAGCGCGAGTGTAAACCGAATCAACGTTAACCAGACCACCAGCTCTTGTGAGTTTGGATGGACATCAAGATACCGAAACCCGCCAGCAGAGTCACTAACGAGGTTCCGCCATAGCTCACTAAGGGCAACGGGATCCCGACTACAGGCAGTTGCCCCGACACCATGCCCATGTTAACGAACACATAGACAAACAAGGTGACGGACAAGCTGGCGGCGAACAATCGGGAGAACGTGCTTTGCGCCGTGGTGGCGATATACAGACCTCTTAATGCCACAAACAGGTAAACGCAGAGCAATACGAGCACCCCTATAAAACCGAACTCTTCACACAACACGGCGAAGACAAAATCCGTTGATCGTTCTGGAATGAACTCCAGATGTGACTGCGTGCCGTTCAGCCAACCCTTCCCGTAGAGTCCTCCGGAGCCGACGGCGATTTTCGCTTGAATAATATGATAGCCGCTTCCCAGGGGATCTTTTTCCGGATCGAGCAAAGTCAGGATGCGTTGGCGCTGATACTCATGCATGTGATACCACAGCAATGGGGCTGAGACAACCGCCAGCAGCCCCGCGGCCCCGATCAAGCGCCAGCTTACCCCAGAAAAATACAATACCGAGATCCCGGCCGCCACGATCATCACCGCCGTGCCGAGATCCGGCTGCCGCGCGATGAGGGCCACAGGAACCGCGATCAACAACAGCCCGACCAGCAGACTCAGGAATCGAGGTGGGATCGCTCTGTCGCCGAGGTACCATGCCACCACCATCGGAACCCCGATTTTCATCAGTTCCGATGGCTGAAAACGCAGCACGCCCAAATCAAGCCAGCGCCGAGCGCCCTTTCCGGTGCCATGCGTTAGCACGCCTAACAGCAAAATGAGGCAAAAACCATAAAGCCAAGGCGACCATCGCGCGTACTGAGTGGGCGTGATCTGGGCCAGTGTGACCATGGCTACCAATCCAAGGCACATATGAATAACTTGCCGCAGAACGTCTTGCGCATTCTTGCCTGAGGCGCTGAAGAGGACCACGACACCGATGAGGCAAAGCGCGATCACGCCGCTTAACAAAGGGGCATCGATATGCATACGCGCCAGCAGACCGCCGCGTTTATCCAGGCTGCCCG
>JBOIEE010000133.1:0-8798 GCA_050740975.1 Gammaproteobacteria bacterium
TCTCGCCGGGTCACGCGTACCATCTCCTTCAGGGCCGGCTCCGGATCGGGTAAGTGCTGAAACAGACGCTCACAGCGGCTTGCATCGAAATACTCGGACCGCACCGGCAAAGACATGGCGCTGCCACGTTGATGCGATACCCAGGTGCTAAGCCGCGCCTGCCTCGCGCGGCGGTCGGCCGCAATCAACATAGCCGGATCGCTATCGATCCCAAGTACCATTCCCGCGGCGCCCACCCGTTCCGCCAGCGGCAGCGTATCCGTGCCGGGGCCGCAGCCGACGTCGAGGACCTTGTGACCGGGCTCGACGCGCATCCGGGCATAGCTCTGCTCCTTGACCGAGCGCAGCAGTTGCTCGGCGCTTAGAAGATAAGCGCGGTCGACATAACCTTTCGACTCCGTCATTGGGCCTCCTTGATCTTTCAGATACCCGCAGTGTAGCGGTCGCGCTCGCCCTGGATGCAATGCCGCGGCGGCGCATGGACGCTAGGTGGCACTCGGGTGCGAATAGGTCGGGCCGCGGCTACCGTAATGCATAAAGCTCCTAGGGCCTGCATATTGACGAGCAGTGTACCATCCGACATACGCGCAAAATATTTTTTAACCGTCATGGAAGACGGTACCCCCTGTCCTCGCAGGTCTCGCCCGGGGCATTTGCGGTGGGTGCCCTGGAGAGCACATTGGCCGTGCGTATCGTGGCCGGTCGTCCGGTCTTGCCCGCGCCCCACCTGCTGCTGGCGGACATGCCGATGGCCTTGACGACGGAGGGAATCGATCTGTCCAAGTAAGCGCGGTTATTTCCCGACCTGGCCTCCCATCCGGTGATACGAGAATCTATCTTCTGGCTTTAGCCAATCTAAACGCCATGCTGAGCATGTTCATCATGGGCGGGGAATTCTGGGAGAAATTTAGGCGTATCTTCGTCTGGGAAGGCAAGCCCTGAGCTCCCGAGTCGAGGCGGTGTTTTCGCGCTTGCCCGGCGAGAGCCGCCCGTGCCGAAAAGTCCCTCCGCAAGTGGCACGCTCCCCAGCCCGGTCTTTGTATGGTGCGGTTTCAGGTCGTCGCAGCCACTAACATGAACTATAATGGACAAAGGGGCGCGCCGAATAACCCAGATGGATGGCGTAAGAATATGAACGACTTGACCGCTCAAGCTCATCGCTCCCGTGATCGACAATACCACGGGGTGCGATAGTCGTTTCTAGGGGTCGTTCATACGTTAGTTCTTAAGGCCGCCATAAACGTGCTGCAAGCCGAGTTTAAGGCGGCCTGAGCGCTGGTCTCTCTTGGGATGGGGGCGCTGTGCGTTGAGACATAGATAGTGCAAAGCGCGCTGGATGGTTTTCTGCAAGTGACGCTGAGAGTGCAGCAACGCGCGGAAGATATCGGAGAGCACGTGATGCAGGCAGATGGCCACTTTACGGGTAGATATGGGCACCTGCCAAAGGCGCTGGGCCAGATGCGCGCAGTAGCGTTTGAGGAGAGCCGCGTACAGGGTGGCCCAGATCAGCCCTCGGCGATGTTGGCTTTCGAGGTATCGAAGGCGTGCAGACTCGTATAGCTCTTCCACTCTTTGAACATCCGTTCCAGTTGCAAGCCGAGCCGATAGGCATCACCAATCCGCTCATTTGTTCTTGGGCGCGCTACTGCTGTCGTTCTGCTTTTAACGTCCTGGCGTCCGGGTGCTAGACAATCACAAGCGCGCTAGCGGGAAGCGTCCATGAATGGTCGTCGGGAGGGAGGAATGGAGGGCGGCCGCGCATCGGTTCAAGCGCCTGAAGAAGGCATCGCCCGCCATAAGCTGAGCCTCAAATGGAAGGCATTGCTTCTTACCGGATTAGTTCTGCTCGTGGTTACCGTCGCGTATACGGTTTTGAGTTATCTCAATCTGATTCACCAATTTAGCCAGCAGAGACAAGCGCTTTACCAGCAGCACGTGCGTCAGCTTGAGCGACTTGTCGAGCAATCCCTTCAGCGAATAGGGAATTTTGCCGAATTGACCCCCGGTCTGGCGGGGATAGGGCCGGCCTTGGCTACTGGAGACAAGGAACGGATCCGCCTTTTTTTTGGCGATCACTGGCCAAACTTTCAGCTCAGTATGGGGCTAGAGAGCGCGCGTTTTTACGATCCCAAAGGCGCTCTACTGGAGCAATGGGGGCTTGAGAACTTCGTCGCCGGGGCGCCTCCGGAGACCCCGGCTTGGGTGAAAGCAGCGCTCGCTACGGAAAACGTTCAAAGCGCTTTGAATTGCGCGGAGTACTGCATGCAGTTTGCGGCGGCGCCGGTGCTAGCGAGAGGCGAGGTAGCCGGGGTGGTTGAATACGGTATGCCTTTGACCGATATCGTGGCGGAATTCGCACGCATCGCAGGGTACGAGGTCGCGCTCTTGGTGGGTTCGGAAGGATCGAATAAACAGATCCCCGAACGTCGCCTTAGAAATTGGCGGATGTCTGTCGCAGCGCTCACCCAGTATGAAAAAAATCTGCTCTTACTGCAGCAAGCGTCGCGAGATCGCCCGCAAACGAAGATGCTAACCGCTGGCAGCACTAACTCGTTTAGGGGGCGTGACTATGAGATAACACTGATCCCATTCTCCGCATACGCTAAAGCGGGAACTGGTTATTTCGCGGTCATTGCCGATCTGACGGACCCGATAGCCCGGATCCAAGCGGCGACTCATAGAAATGTTTTCCTCGGTGCGCTTAGTTTGATGACGGCAGTTTCGATGGTGGCCGCTTTGTTGTGGCGGCCGATGACGCGGTTGCGACGCACGGCGCAGACCTTGCCGTTGCTAGGACAAGGCGAGTTCCTGCGTGTGCGCCAGGCGATCGGCTCTGATGTGAAACGCCGTTGGTTGCGAGACGAGGTCGATGTGCTTGATGACACGGCGATCGCTTTGTCCGGGCGCTTGGAGTCCTTGGAGCAGGAAGTGATGGAGCACACCCGTGCCCTCGGCGAGCGCATGGATGAGTTGGAGAACGAACGCGATTTCGTACGTAACCTGTTGGACACCGCGCAAGTCGTTATTCTCACCCAAAATGCCAGCGGCGAGATCAGGACCATTAACCAGTTTGGCTTAGAACTGAGTGGCCACGATGCCACCGCTATACTAGGCGGGCGCTTTGATCAGGTATTTGCTAAAGACGGGGTGGATGTAAGAACACTGTTTGCCAGCCCGGAAAGCGGGCCGCAGAGACGCATTGCAACAGTGCAGACCAAACCGGGCCCGGTACGTGAGATCGACTGGTGGCATACCCGTTTGAGCCGTCGTGGTGAGGAACCTTTGATCTTATCTTTGGGCTTGGACATCACCGAGCAGCGGCAAGCGCAACGCCACTTGAGCTGGTTGGCGGATCACGATCCGCTCAGTGGCTTGTTTAATCGACGCCGTTTCCAGCAGGAGATTCGACGTGCGATGGCCGAGGCGCGGCGTTATGGGTCTACTGGGGCGCTTTTGTTCTTTGACCTGGACCAGTTTAAATACATCAACGACACCAGCGGCCACCAAGCGGGCGATATCTTGCTCAAACGCGTAACGAGCGTATTGAAGAATACGGTGCGCGAGACCGACATTACCGCCCGCTTAGGGGGCGATGAGTTTGCCGTCTTAATCGGTCACACAGACACGCAGGGAGCCATAGAAACCGCGCGCAAAATCGGCCAGCGGTTCTCGGAGATAGCTTTCCCGGTAGGGGATCGAGCGTACAAAGTTTCCGCCAGTATCGGCATCGCGATGTTCCCGGAACACGCGCGCGACGCCCCGGACTTGCTCGCGGCCGCCGATCTCGCGATGTACAAGGTCAAAGAGGCTGGGCGCGGCGGATGGCAGCTATTTTCCCAAGATGATCCCAGCCGCGCGCGCATGCATGCACGCATGCTTTGGAAGGGTCGAGTGGAGAAAGCGTTGGAACAGGATGCTCTGGTATTGCGTTTTCAGCCTATTATCGATGTGGAAACAAGGGAAATCACCCACTGCGAAGCCCTCATCCGCATGCTGGACGTGGACGGAAAGGGCTTGATCGGACCGGGAGAATTTATCGAAGCCTGCGAGCGCACCGGGTTGATCCATGCCATTGACAAGCGGGTGTTGGAACTTGGGATCGCGCAATTGGCACTGTTCAATGCCGACGGGCTGGAAATAGGGATCTCGCTCAATCTTTCCGGCCATGCGTTCGAGAACAGGGATCTGTTGCCCACGCTAGAAGCTTTGTTAGAGAAATACCAGGTCGCGCCCGGGAACCTCATCTTTGAGATCACAGAAACGGCTGCGGTTTCTGATCTGGTGGCGGCCCGTGGCCTAATGCAGTCGATCCGAGCCATGGGATGTCATTTCGCGCTGGACGATTTTGGCGCCGGTTTTTCTTCCCTGCGTTATCTGCGGCAGCTGCCGGTGGACTATGTCAAAATCGACGGCTCCTTCATCCAAAATCTTCCCCAGGATCCGGATAACCAGGTAATGGTAAAGGCCATCACCGATGTGGCGCGGGGCTTTGGCATCAAGACGGTGGCGGAATATGTGGAGAACTCTGAGATCCTCAGTTTGCTGCAGTGCTACGGTGTGGACTACGCACAGGGATATCACATCAGCCCTCCGCTTGCTCCAGAAAGGCTCTACGAGCGACGCGGCGTGTTGGCCTGCACTAATAGTTAGGCCCCCCGAACTCGCCGCGCGGCGAGATGAGCATGCGGTAACGCGTGCCGAGAGTGAAGAAGAGCTCGAGCTCCACACCAACCGCCGCAAACGTCGGCTATGAAGCCGACCTGTGGCAGACGGCCGAAGCCCTGCGTGGCCGCATGGATCAAGACATTTGCTCGCCCGGTGCATGGGGTTCACCCGTCCGGCCGCGCTTCGCGCGTCCAATATCGTGCCTTTCAACGCCTTCGACGAGCACCACGCGAAGCTCATCGCCGAGCAGGCCCTGGTGCGGCTCACGCCTGCGTCAGAACAAGCGCTGGAAGTTCGGCGCGCCGCCGGCGGGCAACGCCGCGTGACATAGGAGCGGAGAAATGGAGCAAGTCCAACTCAACTGGATCGCCAACTTCATCTGGGGCATCGCGGACGACGTGCTGCGCGATCTCTATGTCCGCGGCAAGTACCGCGATGTCATCCTGCCGATGACCGTGTTGCGGCGGCTCGACGCGGTGCTCGAGCCGACCAAGCAGGCGGTTCTCGACATGAAGGCCTCGCTCAACAAGGCCGGCATCGTCCATCAGGATCCGGCCTTGCGACAGGCAGCCGGCCAGGCCTTTTACAACACGTCCAGGTTCACGCGACCTCAGATCCCGTGCCAGCCAGCAACAGCTCAAGGCCGACTTCGAGGCCTACCTCGACAGCTTCTCGCCCAACGTCCAGGACATCCTCGACAACTTTGAATTCCGCAACCAGATCCCACACCTTTCGAAGGCGGACGTACTGGGGACGCTGATCGAAAAGCTCCTTGCCGGACATCAACTTGAGCCCGAATCCCGTGAAGAACGGGGACGGCTCGATCAAGCACCCGGGCCTCGACAATCACGGCATAGGGACGGTCTTCGAAGAGCTGGTGCGGCGCTTCAACGAGGAGAACAACGAAGAGGCGGGCGAGCACTAGACCCCGCGCGACGCCGTGAAGCTCATGGCGAAGCTGATCTTCCTGCCCATCGCCGACGCGATCGAGTCCGGCACCTACCTGCTCTACGACGGCGCCTGCGGCACCGGCGGCATGCTGACCGTCGCCGAAGAGACGCTGCAGGATCTCCCGGCAGCGCACGGCAAACAGGTGGCGACCCATCTCTACGGCCAGGAGATCAACGCCGAAACCTACGCCATCTGCAAGGCCGACCTCTTGCTCAAAAGCGAAGGCGACGCGGCGGACAACATCGTCGGCGGCCCGGAGCACTCGACGCTCGCCAACGACGCCTTCCCGTCGCGCGAGTTCGACTTCATGCTCAGCAACCCGCCCTACGGCAAGAGCTGGAACAGCGATCTCGAACGTATGGGTGGAAAAGCCGGGATCAAGGACCCGCGCTTCATCATCGAACACGCGGGCGATCCGGAGTACTCACTGCTCACACGGTCGAGCGATGGCCAGATGCTCTTCCTGGCCAACATGCTTTCGAAGATGAAGGAGGGCACCCGGCTCGGCAGCCGCATCGCCGAGGTGCACAACGGGTCATCGCTTTTCACCGGCGACGCCGGCCAGGGGAGAGCAACATCCGCCGCTGGATGATCGAGAACGACTGCCTGGAGGCCATCGTCGCCCTGCCGCTCAACATGTTCTACAACGCCGGCATCGCGACTTACATCTGGGTGCTCAGCAACCGCAAGCCCGACCACCGCGCCGGCCGCGTCCAGCTCATCGACGCCACCCAGTGGTTCAAGCCGCTACGCAAGAACCTCGGCAAGAAGAACTGCGAGCTTTCCGACGAGGACATCGCCCGCGTCTGCGACACCTTCCTCGCCTTCAAGGAGACCCAGCAGTCGAAGATCTTCCCCAATGCCGCCTTCGGCTACTGGAAGGTGACAGTCGAGCGCCCGCTGCGGCTCGAGGGAATCGACCCCTGCCGCGCCCACTCCCCGAAGGAGATCAAGACACTCAAGGAGACCGCCGAGCGCGCGGACGACGCGCCGCCGGTCATCAGGAAGATCCACAGGAAGGGCACCGCTGCCGATCCCCTGCGCGGCCTGTTCGCAGCCACCATCGACGGCAAGCCCGCCGTCGTCGAATACGAGCCCGACCCAGACCTGCGCGACACCGAGCAGGTGCCTCTCCTGGAAGAAGGCGGCCCCCGTTCGGGGTCGAGGGCAGGCATCGAGGCCTTCCTTTGCCGCGAGGTGCTGCCCCACGCCGCCGACGCCTGGTACGTCCCGGACAGCGTCAAGAGCGGCTACGAGGTCAGCTTCACCCGCTACTTCTATAAGCCGCAGCCGCTGCGCACGCTGGAGGAGATCCGGGCGGACATCCTGGCGCTGGAGAAAGAGACGGAAGGGTTGCTCGGCGAGATCATCGGGTCAGAGAATAGGTAAACCGGTGTTGTGGCCTACCTTACACAAGGACGATCTGGCCGCCTATATCATAGGCAGGCTTTAATATAAACTCGATCGAGCGGCATATTAAAGTCACAACGAGCCATGGAACAACAGACGGAATCATCGACGAAAGGCCGGGCCGGCACCTACCAAAAGCAGCCGACTGGCTATCGCGCCTTCATCCCCGCGCCGCTGCCGCCCGATCCGCCGATCCAACTCGAAGGCGGGTTACAGGCCCGATTGTCTATGGCCAATCTCGCACTTGGCCGCCTCGACGGCTCGATTCAGACCTTACCGAACCCAGACCTCTTTGTCTTCATGTACGTGCGCAAGGAGGCCGTGCTGTCCAGCCAGATCGAGGGCACCCAGAGCTCCCTTCAGGACCTTCTCGCCGCCGAAGCCAGACTGCTTTCACCGGAGGTGCCGGAGGACGTGGACGAGGTGATCAACTATGTGCGGGCCATGAACCACGGCCTCGCGCGGCTAGCCGAGCTGCCCGTGTCCGTGCGCCTAATCCGGGAAATTCACGAACACCTGCTGCGGGGCGTGCGCGGCACGCGCCTCACCCCCGGCGAGCTGCGCCGCAGCCAGAACTGGATCGGTCGCGGCGGCTGCGCATTGAACGAAGCCACCTTCGTCCCACCGCCTCCGGAGTTCATCCCCCAAGCGCTGGCCGACCTGGAGCGCTTCCTACACGCCCCCGATGACCTGCCGCTCTTGGTCAAGATCAGTCTGGCGCATGTCCAGTTCGAGACCATCCACCCGTTCCTCGACGGCAACGGCCGCGTGGGGCGACTCCTCATCACCTTCCTCTTGTGCGAAAAGGGTGTTCTCCTGAACCCGGTCCTCTACCTGTCGCACTATTTTAAACGCCATCGCGAGACCTACTACGCGCTCCTGCAGAAGACGCGGGATGAGGGCGCCTGGGAGGACTGGCTCGCCTTCTTCCTGGATGGCGTCGCGGAGGTGAGCCGCCAGGCGACCGAGACTGCACGCCGCATCCTCGCCCTGCGCGAAGCTCATCGCCAGAGCGTCACCGAGCAGCTAGGTCGCGCCGCCGGCAACGGCCACCGCGTGCTGGAATCGCTTTGCAAGCGGCCCATTCTGTCGGTCAACACCGTAAAGGAGCTGACCGGCACCAGCTATGCGGCCGCCAACCAGCTGGTCGAGCGGCTGGTGAGCATCGGCGTTCTGCACGAGATGACCGGCCAATCCCGTAACCGGCGTTTCCGCTACGACGCCTACATCCGCCTCTTTGACGAGCCCGGGGTGGATTCGGAAGGAGCAGGCACGTGATAGCCGACCTCAAGCCCTATCCTGCGTACAAGGACTCCGGAGTGCCGTGGTTGGGGGAGGTGCCGGAGCATTGGGGTGTGCGCAAGTTACGAAGCGTGCTGGCGCAGGTGACTGAGCGGAATCGACCTGATCTGCCGCTGCTTTCTGTCGTGCGAGAAGAGGGTGTGATTCAGCGCGACACCTCAAGCAAGGACGAGAACCACAACTTCATCCCAGATGATCTGAGCAACTATAAGGTCGTTCGGACTGGGCAGTTTGTCATGAATAAGATGAAGGCATGGCAAGGCTCGTATGGGGTGTCGCACCATGACGGCATTGTTAGCCCTGCATACTTCGTCTTCGACTTGAGTGGAGTCGGAGGTGAGTTCTTTCATTCAGCGATTCGCTCGAGAGCGTACGTACCCTTCTTCACGCAAGCATCTGATGGCGTCCGAATCGGTCAGTGGGATCTGGCACAATTTCGGATGAACGAGATCCCCTTCATTGTCCCGCCC